>CALVVJ010000046.1 GCA_944363835.1 uncultured Bacilli bacterium
TTCTGATTTAGTAATTTTAAATGTTTCTTCAATTTTCCATAATCCTTTGTAAATATCTCTTATTTCTTTGTCTGATAATGTGAACAACAACAACGTGAACAATAATAACAACGGCGTGCGCCCGAGACCTTTATATAGTTCTAGAATTATGAGATTAAGGTTTTATAATGAATGAGATAAAGGACAAAGATTATCCTGGATTTATTCCGAACATGTAATATGCACGAAGAGTTATACGTAACTCTTCTAGATGGCATATTTTTTTTACAAATAAGTATTTTTCTGTTATAATTATTAGAAAAAGTGAGGGATAAATGTGATTAAAACTAAAAATAAGGGCGATTTAATTATTATATCTGGTACTACTTGTGCTGGTAAAGGAACAGTCATTAAAAAGTTGCTTGCTAATCATAATGATATAGTATTATCTACTTCATATACCTCAAGGCCTAAAAGAGAATCTGAAATTGATGGAGTAGATTACTATTTTGTTAGTAAAGAAGAATTTGAAAGAAAAATAGCTAATGGGGATTTTTTAGAATATGCTCAAGTACAATATGGCTCTTATTATGGAACCCCTAAAAAAGAAGTCTTAGAGTTACTTGATAGTGGTAAAGATGTAATATTAGAAATTGATGTTCAAGGTGCAAAACAAATAAAAGAACTTTATCCAGAAACAATATTAATATTTATTATGGCCCCTTCAATGCGTGAAGTGAAAAGAAGAATAATGATGAGGGGGGATGAGAACATCGATCAAATTATTTCTAGATTTAAAGTAGCATATAATGAGATTAATCAAATTAATAATTATAATTATGTTGTAGTTAATGATGATTTAGATAAGGCTGTAGCAAAAGTTGAGGCAATACTTATAAGTGAAAAACTTAGAGTTGATAGAATAGAAGAACTAAGTGTTGAAAATGAAGAAGAAATGATTCATGAATTATTAATGGATAAAGAGTTTAATAATGAAAAGAATTATTGATAAAAGAGTGCGACAAAGTTCGACATTGAAATGCATTGAAAAAATCAAATAAATTTGATATATTATAAATGTAAGTGTTACCCCTAGTGGATAATGCCTGCAAGTTGTTTTACAGACACTATACCTGAAACACAAGGCTAGTGTCTATTTTTTATATTAAACGCAATATAATTACGAGTAACATAATTATGATTACTAAAAGTTTTTTGATTATTTCTTCTTTCATCTCTTTGCCTCCTTTTATCCAAAACCCCCAAGTTTGAGTAGTAAAAGATTACTCAGATTTAAAGCAGGCACTACCACTAGCAGGTAACGGTTATTTATTCTAATAGTAAATAATTGAATTTGCAAGAAAAAGAGTACGACAAAGTTCGACATTGAAGAACGTGCTTACTTATTGTAAAATTGGGTAGTTTATGTTAAAATGTACAGGAATGAAATAGATAAATAATTTGAAAATTTAGTGATGGTGGTAATGTGAAAAGTAATAAAGTTTTGTATATTATTATTGGAATATGTGTTTTATTAGTTATTGGGTTATGTATATTTTTGGTTATTAATCATAAAGAAGAAGTGCTTTCTGATGCCGAAAAGTTTAAACAAGAATTTGAACAATATAATGGACTTACTTATGAAGATACTAATGATAAATTAATTGATGTAGAAATACCAAATAATAATCCTTTTGTTTATAAAACTGGTAAAGAAATTGTAGAAATAATGCAAAGCGAAGATGCATATATATTGTTTGGCTATGCGAGTTGTCCTTTAACTAGGGCAGCAATTGAGGTTCTTATTGAAACTGCTAAAGAAGAAAATATAGATAAGATTTACTATGTCGATATTAAAAATATGCGGGATGAGTATGTGCCTGGCGAAGGAATTATTCCAGAACAAACTAAAGAAGGAACTGAAGCGTATTATGAAATATTAAATATCTTTGGTAGTAAATTAGATAAATATTATGTGGCTTCGGATGATAACTTTTATTTATTTGATACAGGAGTTACAAGACTTTTGTCGCCGACGTTAGTGGCAGTTTCTAAAGGTAAGGTTATTAGTATGCATGCAGAGCTTACTGATGATTATGAAGAAAATAGTGAGCTTACAGAAGAGGAAAAAGAAGAATTAAGCAAAGATTATAAAGATGTTTTTGAAAGTTTAAAGTTCTAGATACGCTAGAACTTTAACTTGTTTATAAGCCTTAAATATAGTATAATTTAAGAGAAGAATGAAATGGGATGGTAATGATGGCTAAAAAGAAAAAAGTAGTAATTGTTGACGAAGAATTAACGCCCACAGTGCTTAAAACTATCAAGCCCAAAAAAGGTAGTGTTATTTGGTTAATATTTATATTTGCTATTTTTGTAGCAGTTGTTATATATTTACCAGATATTGCGGTATATATAGAAGAATATGTTAATCCAGATGTAGTTACTCCTGGAAGTCCAAGTACTCCGGATGATAATGAACAACCAGATGCCGAACCGGAGGAAGTCATTGAATATCAGTTTACACCAGATTTACAAATAACTGATGGTAATATAACATTATCTAACTTTGCAGTAGCTAATAATCAACTTAGTTTTACAATGACTAATAATGGAACTGAAGAAATTAATTTTGCTGATTTAGACTATTTTATTAACTTATATAATGCTAATAAAATGCTTTTACAAAGAATAATGTTGATGGATGAAACAATAGCAGCAGGGGGAACAACTAATGTTAGTTATGATTTGACAAGTACTAATATTAATACGATATCTTTTCTGGAAATATCAGAAGAGGAATATCCAGTACATACGGTTACTGCGGATGAGTCGGGGAATGCAACTTTGACTTGTGTTAAGGGATATGAAACAGTAAAATATATACTTAAGAATAATAAAGTAACAGAAATTGAAGATAATTTTGAAGTTCCAGCGACGGATGCTAATTATAGTACTTTATATAGTAGTTATCAAGCATTGGCAGCTACCTATAATACTATCGGGGGAATTGATGCCAATGTTAGAGTTGAAAATAATATTTTATATTTTACAACGAATATCAATCTTAGTACTGTAAGTGATGGATCTTTTAATAATTTAATTTATTATCCAAGAGATACGGATGCTAAAGTAATGAATTTTGAATTAGAGGCAAATGGTTATAGATGTAATTAAGGGGGGGTGTTTTCATGAATTTATGTATTAATGATTTTGAGGGCCCTTTAGATTTACTTTTACATTTAGTAAAGACCGCAAAAATGGATATTTATGAGATAGATACTAAATATATAATAGATAAATATTTAGAATTTATCGATTCAATAGATAAAAATGATTTGGATGATGCTAGTGAATATTTGGTTATGGCAGCAGAATTGATTCATTTGAAAAGTCGTCTTTTATTAAATTTAGATGATGATAATAACGAAGATGATAGTGAATTTAGTATTAATAGTGAAGAAGATTTAAAAAATAAATTAATTGAGTATGAGAGATATCAAAGTGTTACGGGAATATTTAGACAGTTAGAAGAAAAAAGGGGAGAATTTTTTACTAAGATTCCTGAAAACTTAAAAGATTTTATCGATAATGATGAGCATCTTGAAGGCAATATGGATGCAGATTTGCTTAAAGAGGCCTTATTGGAATTGCAAAAGAGGCTTAATTATCAAAAGCCAATTAATACGAGAATTACACGGAAAGAATTAAGTGTTGAAGAAAGAAAAGATTATATAAGAGAATACTTAGAAACTAGGAAAAAAGTAAAGTTTACAGATTTATTTGAAGATTATTCGAAAGAGATGATTGTGGTAACTTTTTTGTCGATTTTGGATATGTGTAAAAATAAAGAAGTTATGTTGAGTCAAAAAGATAATTTTGGTGAAATATTAATAGAAAAGGTGTAAATAGATGAAGAAAATGGCAATATTGGAAGGATTACTTTTTGTAGTTGGTGATGAAGGAATAACTTTGGATGCTATTTGTGAAATATTAGATATTAAGAAAAAAGAAGCGCAAGAATTGCTTAAAAATTTACGAGAAGAATATAATAAAGAAGAGCGGGGAATTAGGATAAGTTTTATTGGAGAAACATTCAAATTAACAACTAAACAAGAACATAAAGAATATTATCAAAAATTAATTACTACTAGAGGAACTAATACTTTAAGTCAAGCTGCTTTAGAAACTTTAGCAATAATTGCTTATAATCAACCAATTACGAGAATTGAAATTGATGAGTTAAGGGGGATTTCTAGTATCAATATGATTAGAAAGTTAATGGCTAAAGATTTAATCAAGATAAGTGGTAAGAGTAGTTTACCAGGAAGGCCTAATTTATATCGTACGACAAGTGAATTTTTAGACTACTTTGGTTTAGCAACATTAAGTGATTTGCCGGAGTTACCTAATAACTTAAAAAATACTGAAGAAGAACAAGAATTATTTACATCGATATATAAAGAGGATTAGAATGAGTTTATTACAGGAGACAATTGAAAATGATGAATCAATAAAAAACGTTTCTTTTAAAGATGATGAAATATCTTTTAATAATATAAAAAATGTATGTTTTGTAAGTTGTAGTTTTGAAAATGTAGTATTCGATAGTGTCAGTTTGCAAAATATCAGTTTTAGAACTTGTGAATTTAAATCTTGTGTATTTGATAATACAGCATTAGATAAATGTAATTTTTCCAATTCCAAGTTTATCAATGTCAGTTTTTCTAATTCGAAAGTAAAAGATACAATATTTGATGATTCTTTATTTATTTTAATTAGTTTTGATGGTTGTGAACTTTTAACTAGTAAATTTAATGTTAGTAAAATAGATGAGATAGATATTAAAAATAGTAATTTAAAGTTATTAAACTTTGCTAATTCTAAAATAGATGTAATAGATTTATTTAATAATAAAAGTATTGTAGATGTCTATTTATATAGTTCTAGAATAGGTGAAGTAAAGGGAGATATAAATAATTTACGGGGTTTTTCAATGAATTTAGGGCAAATACTAGATATAATTCATAAAATTGGGATAAACTTACATGAATGAGTCATATTATTAGTAGGTGATAATATGACTTTGAAAAAGGTGAAGATTATTAATGTGGTAATGTTTTTTGCATTATCTTTTTTATGGCATTTTATGTATGAGTGGTTTCCTAACTTTTTTACAGCAATATTTTTTCCTGTAAATGAGTCAATATGGGAACATATGAAAATAATTTTTGGAGTTATAGTTTTTGGTTCTTTGATTAGTTTGATGTTGATGAATAAATTCAAGGTAAAATATAATAATTTTTATGTTGAAGTTATTAGTAAAGCAGTATTTGGTGTTATATTTTATTTGTTAATATTTATTCCTTTATATAAGTGGTTGGGAGAAAATATGATTATTTCGATTAGTTTAATGTTAATTACTTATATATTTGTGGAATTAGTAGGATACAAAATACTTAAGTTAAATGAAATGAATATTAAAGTATTACCAATTATATTATTGGTATTGTGTTATATTTTATTTACATTATTTACCTATTATCCGCGACATAATTTTTTGTTTTTTGATGAGACTAGATTACTTTATGGAATTCCTGAATAGATAATGAACTTCTATACAAATAAAGATAAATGATTTATAATATAGAAGAATGTAGTAAGGTGTTTAAGATGGATAAGATTGCCGAATTGAAGAAGTTGATTGATGGGGCTGCAAATATAGTTTTTTTCGGAGGAGCAGGAGTTTCTACTTTAAGTGGTATGAAAGATTTTCGAGGAAAGAATGGGCTTTATAAAGGAAATTATGATTATCCTTTAGAGTATTTCTTAAGTAGTAATTGTTTTTATCATGAACCGGAATTATTTTTCAAATTTTATAAAGAGAATATGAATGCATTAGATTATAAACCAAATATTATTCATGAGTATTTGGCTAAGTTAGAACAAGGTGGAAAGTTGCAAGCAATAGTTACGCAAAATATTGATGGTCTTCATCAAAAGGCTGGATCAAAAAAAGTATATGAAATTCACGGGACGATATATAAAAATCATTGTATAAAGTGTCATAAGTTTTATAGTGCTGAATATGTGTTTTCATCTTCTTTAGTTCCTAAGTGTAGTTGTGGAGGTATTATTAAACCTGATGTTGTTTTATATGGAGAAATGTTACCAGATGATTTTGATGAATCTTGTTTAGCTATAAGTAAAGCAGATTTACTTATTGTAGCAGGAACTTCTTTAACTGTTGAACCAGCTGCTAGTTTAGTAAAACTTTGTAATGGTAATTTAGTTATTTTAAATGATACAAAAACACCATATGATTTTTTAGCAACTTTGGTAATAAATGAAGATTTGGAAGATATATTTAAAAAATTGTAATTTTTTAGTACAAAGTGACTAATAATATGTTATAATTTATCTAGGCCTGTATGGCGGAATTGGTAGACGCGATAGACTCAAAATCTATTTTCAGCAATGGAGTTCCGGTTCAAGTCCGGATACAGGCACCATAGGGAAATCCGCTCGAACTTATTTATAAGTTTCGAGAATAAATAGACAATCAATTCTAAATTAGGATTGATTTTTTTCTTGTTTAGAAAAAAGTCTTTCAAAGAAAGGATTGATTAAAATGGTAAATGTTATCAAGCAAGAAGTTAGAATGGAAGAATCATTAAGAAAGAGATTAGAATTTATTTGTGAGTTTTGTAAAGTTAAACCAGTTATTATCAATGGTAATTTAAGAACAATAGATAAAACTAATCTTACATATCTAGAGCCACATAGAATTATAATTAATGATATAACCTTTCTAGCTTTTAACTATTCTAATGAAATATTTATTGAAAACTTATCTAATAAGATTAAACTATCAGAATTAGAAAATTATCTAAAACATAACTAATATCTATACCCTAAACAGGGAATTGACAAAATAAACTTTTGAGTATATTATATAAAACCAATAAATGACAAGCAGTATCCGTCTTTTATTAAAAAGGAGGTACACTATGGTCAAAAGCACAATTAATAAAAAATATAATATGAAATTAAGTGGAGTCAAAGGTATTAGTTTGAACTAGTATTTTTGACTCCCTTTTTTGTAGGAAAAGGAGTTGAAAGATTATGAATGAAGAAAAGAAAATAGCAGGACTTTATATTCGTGTTAGTACTGAAGATCAAGCAAGAGAAGGATTTAGTTTACCTGAACAAGAAAAAAGATTAAGGGCTATGTGTGAATATAAAGGTTATGAAATATATAAAGTCTATAAAGATGCTGGAATAAGTGCTAAAACTGGTAATAAAAGACCTGCATTTGAAGAACTATTACAAGATATTAAAGATAAAAAATGTAATACTATTGTTGTATTAAAACTAGATAGACTTACAAGAAGTGTTTATGACTGGGAAAACATTATTAAGTTCTTAGAAGAAAACAATGCTTATTTAGATTGCGCTAATGATGATATAAATACTACTAATGCTAATGGTAAAATGATTTCAAGAATATTAATGAGTGTATCTCAACAAGAAATAGAAAGAACTAGTGAGAGAACAAAAGTCGGATTATCTGGAGCAATTAAAGCAGGACATATTCCGGCAAGAGCACCACTAGGTTATAAACATGTTGATAGATTGTTAGTACCAGATCCACTAACTAAAGATATTATTATAAGAATATTTAATTTATATTCTGAAGGTTGTACTTATGTTAAAATAGCAAAAATTTATAACGAGGAAAAAGTATTAGGTAAAACAAATTGGAGAGATACAACTATTTTAAAAATAATATCTAATGAGATTTATAAAGGAGATTATGTATCAGGTAAAAGAAGTGGTAATTCAGTTTATTATGAAAATGTAGTTGAACCATTAGTAAGTAAAGAACTATGGGAAAATTGCCAAGTACAAAAGAAAAAGAACTCTAGAAATTATATGAGAACCCAAACATATCTTTTCTTACAAAAATTAAAGTGTCCTAAATGTGGCAGAATACTTGCAGGTGGAGCAACTCATAAAGTTAAAAATGATAAGTGGTATTTCTATTATAGGTGTGAAGATTGTAAAAATAATATTAAAGAAAATAAAATTGAAGAAGCGATAATGCATATTCTAAATGATGTCTTTGAATATGATTCAGTTGTTAATGAATTCTTTTTACCAGTACTTAAAAATAAATTAGAAAATCCTAAAAATGAATTAGAAGAAGAAATTAAGAAACTAAATAATAAAAAGAAAAGATTAAAGGAAGGATTTGTTAACGAACTATTTACAATAGAGGAATTTAAAGAAGAAACTGAAAAACTAGACAATCTAATTAAAGAATTAGAAGAAAAAATAATATCTAATCAACAAGCAGAACAATTAAATTTTACTGTTGATGATATATTACTTAAAAGAGATATGGATTACATTAATAAAATCAAATTACCACTTACTTGTCATGCATTTGAAGAATGTTGGCCTGATTTAGATAGAGATGATAAAGCTGATATAGTAATGAGATACATTGATGATATAGAACTTGAAGAAATAAATAATATGTATGTTGTTAAGAAAGTTAATTTTAGAAGTACTTTTTATGAAGATTTCAAAATGTTATTTAATCAAGGTTATATAGATTGTAAAAGAGAAATGATTATTGATTTTAATGGAATACAAACTTCAGTTCCAGTAAGATATAGTGAATTTACTAGTATTAAAGATATAATGCAAAACTTTTATAGGTTGAATGAATGTTATGAAGTTAATTTATATAAAGGAACATTTTATAAAGATACTGAAAAATTAGATATTGGACCAATATTAAAAGATGAAGTACCAGTAAGAATTTTTCCATTACAAAAAAATAATAATGGAGATAATAACTGGTTATCAATGGGAATGCTTGCTACAAAGAATAATCCAAATGATATAAAGGTAAACATTAGAGATGTGTTTGAAACAATACCTGATAATGTTACCAAAGAAGATTTTTAAAATGCGTGGCACGTTTTGTTGAACTTTTAGTTCAATGAAAGTGGTGATAGCAATTTAAAAATTAATACTTTATGAAGTTTTAACCATTACGAAGTTTTGGTTATTACGGAATAAAGTAAACGGATTCTAAGGTGTTAAACCTTAGCCCACTGGATATTTTGTATGGAACGTACAAAATTCCTAGGGGGTTAGAAATTTTGGATGACCAAAATGGCCACTTGAGTGGTCACTTCTAGAAAGGAGAAAAACTATGTCAGAACTTGCTTATTCATTACATTTAGGTAGTGATAAAAATAAGAAAAACATATCAAGAAAAAATGGTAAAAATAATTTAAGTGGAACAACATCTTTACCAAATAATGCTATTCAAAATGTAAGACAATTATCAAAAGTAGATAAACATAATTATAGAAAATATGATAATGATCAAGATTTAATAGAAATAGTTAGAGGAACTTCTTCTCCACTTGATGATGTAAAAGAATTATATTTAAGTGAGTTTGAAGAAGCAAGACTAGAATATAATTCTAAGCAATCTAGACCTAGTCGTATGATAGATAATTATTTTGATAATGTTTCTAATAATGAGAAAAAAGATCTTGCTTGTGAAATTATTCTTGAACTTGGAGATAAAGAATATTGGGATACTAAAGATGAAAACTTTAAAAAGAAAATGTCAGAAGTTTATAAAAAACAAGTTGATGATTTAGAAATGCTTGTTCCAAATTTTAAAGTAGCTAGTGCAATTATACATTATGATGAAACCAGTCCACACTTACATATTGTTGGTGTTCCAATTAAATATAAGAATAAAAATGGTATGGA
>CALVVJ010000047.1 GCA_944363835.1 uncultured Bacilli bacterium
GGATTCATTATTTCAATATCAGCATCTTTTTCAATATCAGCTGCTGTAACAGGACCTGGTGTCGATTTAGTAAGTCTAAGTGTTTTAACTTCTTGTGTATGATTTTTAACAACTAACTTTTTAAGAGCTAAAACTATTGATGTAACATCTTCCACAACACCTTCCATCTTTTGGAATTCATGCATAACACCATCAATTTTAACACTTACAACTGCACTACCTGGTAAACTTGAAAGCATTACTCTTCTTAAAGCATTACCAATAGTTGTTCCAAAACCTCTTTCTAAAGGTTCAAGTTCAAACTTAGCAAAATGGTTGCTTTCTTGACATTCAACTATTTTATAGTCTGGTTTTTCAAATTTTATCATAATCCACGTTCCTTTCCTTAATTAATTTCTTGGTCTTTTTGGTGGACGACAACCATTGTGAGGAATTGGAGTTTCATCAACGATACTTGTAATTTCTAAACCTGCAGATTGTAAAGATCTAATTGCATTTTCTCTTCCTGGTCCAAGACCTTTTACATAAACATCAACTTTTTTAACACCAGCTTCAACTGCTGCAGCTGCTGCTGCTTCACTAGTTAAACCTGCTGCAAAAGGAGTTTTCTTCTTACTTCCTTTATAACCAATTCTACCAGCTGATGACCAACTAATAGCATTTCCTTCTTTGTCACAAATAGTAACTATTGTATTATTATAAGTTGAATGAATATGTGCTTCAGCTTCTGGAATATTCTTCTTAACTTTTCTTTTTCTTCTATTATATGCCATATTACTTACCTACCTTCTTCTTATTAGCTACTACTTTACCTCTACCTTTACGAGTCTTAGCATTTCTACTAGTTCTTTGTCCTCTTACAGGTAAACCTTTTTTATGTCTAATACCTTCATAAGAGTTAATTTCCATTTTATTTTTGATATTCATTTGAACATCACGACGAAGATCACCTTCAACTACGTATTTATCTACTTCTTTACGTAATTTTGCAACTTCATCATCAGTTAAATCTTTAATTTTCTTTGTAGGTTCTACTCCAGCATCATCACAGATAGTTAAAGCTAAACTTCTACCAATTCCATAAATTGCTGTAAGTCCAATACAAGTATGTTTTTCTCCTGGTAATTCAATATTCTTAATTCTTGCCATTTATATCCTCCTTATCCTTGTACTTGCTTATGTTTAGGATTTTCACATATAACCCTAACTTTTCCTTTTCTTCTAATAATTTTGCATTTCTTGCAAATCTTTTTTACTGATGGTCTAACTTTCATAATTTCACTCCTTATCTATTATTCCATTTTATAATCCCACGTTCTAAATCATATGGTGAAAGTTCTACTGTAACTTTATCACCTGGTAAAATACGTATCATATTTATGCGCATTTTACCAGAGACGTAGGCCGTAACAGTATGTCCATTTTCCAGTTCTACTAAATAATAACTTCCTTTTAAGACTTCTGTAACTTTCCCTTCAACTTCTATTTTATCTTTTTTTCCCATATATTATCTATTCTCCTGTTAATATTTCATATCCGTCTTTTGTAACTAACACCGTATTTTCATAATGTGCCGATGGTTTACCATCAACTGTCTTTACGGTCCAATCATCATCTTCCAAGTAAACATTTTTACTTCCAAGATTAAGCATCGGCTCTATAGCAATAGTCATACCGGCTTTTAGTTTTGTCATATTATTATCATCAAAGTTTGGCACATCAGGGTCTTCATGCATCGAAGTCCCAATTCCATGACCTACTAATTCTTCAACAACACTAAGTCCATGTTCATGAGCATACTTTTCAATTGCTCTACTAATATCTCGAATTCTTGCCCCTTCCTTAACTTGTGATACCCCTGCATAAAATGCTCCTTTAGTATTTTCTACTAACGCTCTTACTTCATTTGAAACTTCTCCAATAATATAAGTTCTAGTAGCATCAGCATGATATCCTTTATAAGAAAGAACTAAATCGATTGATACTATATCCCCATTTTGAATTATTCTATCTCCAGGTATTCCATGAACTACTTCATCATTTACAGAAATACAGACACTCGCTGGATAACCTTCATAACCTAAAGTCGATGGAACGCAACCATTTTTTACGATAAAATCATGAATTACTTTATCTAATTTCTTTGTAGTTACTCCTGGTTTTAAATATTTTTCAACCTCTTTAAAAGTCATTATATTATATTTACCAGCTTCTCGCATCAATTCTATTTCTCTATCACTTTTAATACTAATCATTAGCCACAATCCTCGATATGTCTTCAAATATATCATTTATATTTCTATTAACATCAACAATATGTAATTTATTTTTATTTTTATAATAATCGATTAATACTTTAGTATTATTTAAGAAATTATCATAACGAACAATAAACGCTTGCGCATTATCATCATCTCGTTTTACCAATTCCTTACCACAAATATCACAAATACCTGCAACTTTAGGTTTTAAAGCCTCATCATTCATATTGTATGATTTTCCACAACTGCAAGTAAGTCTACCTTCAATCCTTTTTACTGCATCTTCCCTCGATAATTCTAAATAAATAGTTTCATAATTATCATCTAGTATTCCATCCAAGGATTCTGCTTGATTAAGAGTCCTAGGAAAACCATCTAATATAAATGGTTTTCCTTTTATTTCAGTTAACTTAGATTTAATAATATCAATCATTAATTCATCACTAACTAAATTTCCCTTATCTATAATATTTTTAACTTCACACCCTAACTCACTACCTGAAGCTATTTCTGCTCGAAGCAAATCCCCTGTAGATATATGAACATATCCATATTTTTCTTTTAACATTTGACTTTGGGTCCCCTTGCCAGCAGCTGGGGGAGCTATAAATATTATATTTTTCATCATCTTAATCTCTTTCTCTTCGCCGCATAAGAACGACTTACTAAACTGCTTTCCATTTGTTTATAGGTTTCAATAGCAACACCAACAACGATTAGTATACCAGTTCCCCCAATACTTACTGATGAAGGTAACTCAAATATCATTGAAAATACTATTGGTATACAAGAAAGTATTACTAAGAAAATACTACCAACGAATGTTAATTTACCCATAGAATTACCTATGTACTTAGAAGTATCCTCTCCTGGTCTAACACCTGGAATATAACCTCCACGATTATTTAAGTTTTTACTCATTTCATCTGGATTCATAACCATAAATGTATAAAAATATCCAAAGAATATAATAAGTATTATATATAGTACAAATCCTGTTGCAGATGTGTAACTAATATAATTATTAACAAAATTAATAGCACCTTGATTACCAGTTAAACTAACTATCGTCGCCGGTATAGTAATAAGTATTTGAGCAAATATTACTGGAATAACACCAGCTGAATTAATTTTAATTGGTAAATAACTTTGTTGAGCACCATATGCACTACTAGATCTATTAGCATATTGAATTGGTATTCTTCTCTCTGCAAGTTGTATCCAAATAATACCCACAATTATAAGTAAATAAATTAAGATAAACAAGATAAAGAAGAAAATTCCTAATCCAGTAGCATAGGTACCCGCTAATACAAATCCATCATATGCTCCTGTAAAGACACTTGGCATACTAAGAATTATACCAGCCATAATAATCATCGATTGACCATTACCAATACCTTTATTAGTAATTTGATCTCCCATCCATAGACAGAATGCTGTACCAGCAGTCATAACCAATGATGTCTTAAGCATTGTAAATACATCTGAACCATTCATATAAAATACGCATAATACGTAAGCTTGAACAAATGCAATTATAATACCTAAATATCTCGTAATTTTGTTAATTTTTTGACGTCCTACATATCCTTGTTCCTTTAAATCTTTAAAGTAAGGAATAATATCCATTTGTAACAATTGTGTAATTATTGATGCTGTGATGTAGGGTGAAACTCCTAATCCAAAGATTGAAAAGTTTCTAAGACCTCCACCACTCATAATATTGAATATTTCTAAAAAACCTAACTCATCATACACAACTGATGCCCAAGGAATTGTTATAGCACTTCCTAAGCAAAATATTCCTAAACAAAACAAGGTTAGATAGATTCTATGTCTTAAATCTTTATTAGCTTTACTAAAAAGTTGGGAAAACCCACGAAACATCTAAATCACCTCAGCTTTGCCACCGGAATTTTCAATTTTTGTAACAGCCTTACTAGAGAAACGATTAGCTTTAACAGTTAACTTTTTAGTAAGTTCCCCATTACCTAATACTTTAACTCCAGAAAGTTGTTTTTTGATGATCTTTCTTTCCTTTAATACTTCAGGTGTAACAACATCACCATCATTAAAGAATTTATCTAAATCGCTTAAATTAATTACAGCATATCTAGTTGTAAAATTTTTATTATTAAATCCTCTAATAGGAATTCTTCTATGAAGTGGAGTTTGTCCACCTTGGAACCAAGCAGGAATTGATGCACCACTTCTTGACTTTTGACCATTTTCCCCACGAGTAGCAGTTTTACCCATACCACTTCCAGGTCCACGACCAACACGTTTTGTTGCTTTTGTTTCTTTACTTTTTGGTAAATTTTCTAATTTCATCTTACAATTCCTCAACTTTCTTGCCACGAAGTTCAGCAATATGTTCTGGAGTTCTTTGTTCCTTCAAAGCCTTTAGTGTAGCCTTAGCAACATTTACTTGTGTATTTGCTCCTAGTGATTTAGCAACAATATCTTTAACACCAGCAAGTTCTAAGACAGCTCTGGCAGCACCACCAGCAATGATACCACGACCTTCGCGAGCAGGTTTAATTAAAACCACAGCTCTACCAACTTTAGCAGTCATTTCGTGAGGAACAGTTCTATTATCTATTAAAGCTACCTTACAAACATTCTTATTTGCAGCTTGTAAAGCTTTTTTAATAGCTTCTGGAACTTCGTTAGCCTTTCCACTACCAATACCAACTAATCCTTTTCTGTTTCCAACAGCTACAGTAGCAGAGAAACGGAAGTGTCTTCCTCCTTGTGTAACTTTCGTAACACGAGTAATGGAAATAACTTTTTCTTCTAATAAATTTTTCTTTTGTTCTTGTTTTTGATTTCTCATGCTACCTCCCTAAAATTCTAGTCCAGCTTCTCTTGCTGCATCAGCAAGGGCTGAAACTCTACCATGGTATTGATATCCGCCACGGTCAAATACAACAGTTTTAATTTTTAATTTTTTACATTTTTCAGCAATATCTTTACCAACAGCTTGAGCTGCATCGATATTACCACCATTTTTAATTTTTAATTCAAGATTAGAAGAACTTGCTAGGGTAGTTCCTGTTACATCATCGATAACTTGGGCATAAATACCTTTATTAGATCTAAATACATTTAATCTTGGGCATTCAGCAGTTCCACTAACAGTTTTACGAACTCTTTCATGTCTTCTTACACGAGCCTTATTATTAGCTTCCTTTTTAATCATAACTTAACTCCTCCCTATGCCGCTTTCTTTCCTTCTTTACGACGTACATGTTCATCTTTATAACGAATACCTTTACCTTTATAAGGTTCAGGAACTCTTACCTTACGAACATTCGCCGCAAATTCTGAAACTTTTTGTTTATCAATTCCATGAATTGTGATTTCTGTATTGGATTCACTAGTAACACTTAAATCACTTGGTGCTTCCATTATAACCGGATGAGAATATCCAGCATTAATAGTAATCTTATTACCACTAACATTGAAACGATATCCAACACCTACTGCTTCAAGCGACTTACTAAAACCTTGAGATACTCCAATAATCATATTATTAATTAATGAATTAATAGTTCCTTGCATTACATTTGCTCTTTTACTTGCTTTAACTTGTTTAGTTAAAACAGTATTATCTACTACTTCAACATTAATTAAATTACTTACTTCTAAATTTAATTCTCCTTTAGGTCCTTTTACGTTAACAGTATTACCATTAACACTAACTGTAACACCTTCGGGGATAGTTAGTTTTCTTTCACCAATTCTACTCATACTTCCTTACCAAATATAGGCAAGTACTTCACCTCCTAATCCCGCTTCTCTTGCTTCTTTATCAGTCATTAAACCTTCAGAAGTAGAAATTATAGCAATACCTAGTCCGTTTAAAACACGAGGAATTTCATCCACTTTAGCATAAACTCTTAAACCAGATTTACTAATTCTTTTAAGACCAGTAATAACTCTTTCTTTCTTAGGTCCATATTTTAAAGTTATTGTAAGTTTATCACCATTACTATGTTTTTCATAAACATAATCAGTAATATATCCTTCATTCTTTAAAATTTCGGCAATTCCAAGAGTCATTTTTGTTCCAATTACTTCAACAGTATTGTATTTCATTTGATTAGCATTACGAATACGAGTTAACATATCTGCTATTTTATCTTGTACAAACATTCAAATTCCTCCTTACCAACTAGATTTCTTAACACCAGGTAATTTACCTTCATTTGCAAGTTCTCTAAAGCAAATACGGCAAATACCATATTTTCTTAAAACTCCATGAGGTCTACCACAACGATTACATCTTGTATATGCTCTTGTTGAAAATTTAGGTGTTCTTTTATTTTTAACAATCATACTTTTTCTTGCCATAACGTCCTCCTAATTTCTAAAAGGCATTCCGAAGCCTGCAAGTAAACTTTTAGCTTCTTCATTGCTCTTTGCAGTTGTTACGAATATGATATCCATACCACGTACTTTAACAACTTCATCATAATCGATTTCAGGGAAAATTAATTGTTCTTTTATACCAATTGTATAATTTCCTTTACCATCAAATGAATGAGGTGAAACGCCACGGAAATCTCTTACTCGAGGAAGACCAATTTTAACTAATTTTTCAAAGAAATAGTACATATTTTCTCCTCTTAAAGTAACTTTTACTCCGATTGGTTGACCTTCACGAACTTTAAATCCCGCAATAGATTTACGAGCTTTCGTAACAACAGGCTTTTGACCAGTAATCTTTTCTAAGTCTTTTACAGCTGCTGTAATGAACTTTTCATCTTTAGAGCCATCACCAACACCCATGTTGACAACAATCTTTTCTAACTTTGGTACAGCCATTACAGTAGTATAATTGTATTCCTTCATCAAAGCCGGAACAATTTTTTCATTATATAATGTCTTAAAATTACTCATAACTACTTACTCGCTTTCTTAGAAGTCTTTTTAGTTGCTTTCTTTTCAACTTTTTCTTCTACTTTTTCTTTTTTTTCGGCTTTTTTAGCAGCTTTCTTAATTTCTTTAGCTTCAGCCTCGGTGATAACCTTTACATTTGAAACATGAATAGGAGCTTCAATTTCAATTATGCTACCACTTTCATTAGTCATTCTAGGCTTACTATGTCTTTTAACAATATGTACTCCTTCAACAACTACTCTTTGTTCATTCTTTAAAGTTCTAATAACTTTGCCTTCTTTGCCTTTATCAGCACCAGCAATAACTTTAACAGTATCTCCAACTTTAACTTTCATCAGTACCTCCTATAATACTTCAGAGGCTAAAGATACGATTTTCATATAATCTTTTTCTCTTAGCTCTCTTGCAACTGGTCCAAGTACCCGTGTTCCAATTGGTGATTTATCATCCTTAATTAAAACACAAGCATTATCATCAAATTTGATGTAAGAACCATCGCTTCTTCTTACGCCATCAACACTACGAACAATAACAGCCTTGACAACTTTACCCTTTTTGATAGGACTATTAGGAATTGCTTTTTTAACAGTCCCAACTACAACGTCGCCGATATTACCATATTTAACTTTAGATCCACCCATAACTCTTATTACTAAAAGTTCACGAGCACCACTATTATCAGCAACTTTAAGTCTACTTTCTTGCATTACCATAATAATACCTCCTAAAGGATAACAGCTTCAACAAGAACTTCTACTAATTCATATCTTTTAGTTTTAGATAATGGTCTAGTCATTCTAATTTTTACTGTATCTCCTACTTTAGCTTTATTTGCTTCATCATGTGCAGCATATTTTTTTGAATATTTAACTTGTTTCTTATATAAAGGATGTTTCTTGGAAGTTTCAACTAATACGGTAATAGTTTTATTATTAGATGCACTAACTACTTTACCAATTAATTCTTGTTTTGCTTCATTCATTATTCGTTACCTCCATTTAATTCTCTTTCTTTAAGAATAGTTTTCATTCTTGCAACATCACGTCTAAGTTCTCTTAGTTGCGCTGGTTTTTCTAAAGTACCATTTGCTTGTTGCATTCTCTTATTAAATAATTCTTCTTTAGTTTCAGTGATTTTCTTACTTAATTCTTCGGAAGACATTTTTCTAATTTCATTAATTTTCAAGAGAATCACCATCCTTTACTTCTTCTTTCTTAACAAACTTAGTTTTAACAGATAGTTTATGAGAAGCAAGTCTCAAGGCTTCACGAGCAACATCTTCAGTTACCCCAGAAACTTCAAACATAATCTTACCCTTCTTAACTACTGCTACCCATTCTTCAACGTTTCCTTTACCTTTACCTTGACGAGTTTCAAGAGGTTTTTTCGTTCTTGGCATATGTGGGAAAATATTAATAAATACTTTACCACCACGTTTCATAAATCTAGTCATCGCAATACGAGATGCTTCGATTTGACGAGCTGATATCCAGCCACCTTCCATAGCCATAAGTCCATATTCACCAAAATGTAATTCAGTATTACCTTTAGCTTTACCATCGTAACTTATTCTATGACTTTTACGATATTTAGTTCTCTTTGGCATCAACATTTTTACCAGCTCCCTTCACTGTCTTTTTAGCAGGAAGAATTTCACTCTTATAAATCCAAACTTTAACACCAATCTTACCATAAGTAGTATCAGCTTCAGCTATAGCATAATCTACATCAGCTCTAATTGTATGTAGTGGCACAGTTCCTTCAGTATAACCTTCAGTTCTTGCCATTTCAGCTCCACCTAAACGACCAGACACGCTTGTCTTACATCCTTTAGCTCCAGCTTTCATTACATTTCTAATAGCTCTTTTTTGTGCAGATCTAAATGGTGCTCTTGCAGCAATTTGTGCAGCAATATTATTAGCAACTAATTGAGCATTCAAATCTGGATTCTTTTCTTCTACTATATTGATATAAATTTCTTCTCCAACTAACTTGGCAATTTTCTTTCTTAATTTTTCGATGTCTTCACCACCACGTCCAATGATAACACCAGGTTTAGCAGTATAAATAGTAACATCAGTACGTCCCTTTTTACGTTCAATAATAACACTAGCAATAGCAGCATCTTTCATATTTTTTTCTAAGTATTCTCTTATTTTAATATCATTAATTAAATACTCAGGATATTCTTTTTTAGCATACCATTTTGATTGCCAGTCTTTATTAACACCAAGACGATATCCTATAGGATTTACTTTTTGTCC
>CALVVJ010000048.1 GCA_944363835.1 uncultured Bacilli bacterium
TAAATTTTGTGTCTTTTTGGCATGTATATAATACCATAAAAATTTACTCTTGACAAATCTTAGAATGTCATTTATCACTAATATTTCCTTTCATCACAATTTTTTTCGTATCATCATTCCAAGAAACAGTTCCCCCATTTTCACATTTTGATAAACTTTCATTAAAAACATATTCAGCTCCAGGCCATTTATCAGCGATGGTTTCTTCATATTCATAAGTATTATAACCAGTTTCAAGCATCATAGTTAGATTATTTTCATTTTTCAAAAAATCTTTACTATTATCAGTTTCATAAATCTTATTACTATCATTATTATTAATTACATAAACAACTGAAATGCTCAAAACAAATATCATAATTGCAAATCCAAATATTATTCTTTTCATTAAATTTACCACCTTTACCATAATTAAATTATAACAACGAACAGATAACAAAATACTCAGCGAATAATTGAATTTTTTTCACCTAATAAATGAGAAAATTATCATAGTAAAGAAGGTGCTTTAATGAATGACCAAAAAAATGAAAATTATATCTACTATCTTGTTGGACAGAATCTAAAAAAACAACGTAAATTAAAGCATCTAACTATAACTAAATTTGCGATGCTTTGTAATTACAGCGAAGGTTTCATAATGAATATCGAAAGTCCAAATTATAAACAAACATTTAGTTTAGGAACAGTTTGGACATTTGCCAAAACATTGGGAATTGATATTAGAGTTTTGTTCGAACCACTTGATGATGAAGAAAATAGATAACTAAAAATAAAATTGTTATCTGTTTTTTATTAATAAAATTTTTATATAGAAAAGTTTGCAAGAAAGTTCGTAGAAAAGTTCGTAGAAAAGTTCATAGAAAAGTTCGTAGAAAAGTTCATAGAAAAGTTCGTAGAAAAGTTCATAGAAAAGTTCGTAAGAAAAGTCGTAAGAAAACGCATATTTATTAATTATAATTAACAAATATGCCATTTTCCTTTTCTATCAGAACCAATTCTTTTAATAATTTCTAAATCAATAAGGGACTTTATATTTTTTTGTATTGCTCTTACAGTAATATCCAAATGTCTAGCTAACTCCTTTTGAGTAATTTTAGGATTATCACTTATCAGCCTAACAATTTCTTGTTGTGTAATAGATAAGTTAACTTTATCTCCAGATTCTATTATATTGAATTTATTAAATTTATTTTTCTTAAAAGGGAAACTAACTCTAATAAAATTTGGGAAGAACTCAAAAGATTGTTTAGAATAACTTTTAAGTATTCTAATAATTCCAGTACCCATTTGCTCTACTAATTCTAAATCTCTAAACACTTTCATTAACTCAGGATTTTTAGGTAAAGAAAAACCTTTTAAAAAATCTTCTTCAGTTACACTGTCTTGAATACCACCATTTGATGATACTACTAATCTATCACTAAACATCTCTACTTTCGGAGCATAACCATTCGCCCAATCATTATGAACAATAGCATTAATGACAGCCTCTCTAACTGCATCAAAATCAAACATTTCAATTTCTTTCCTTTCAGGATATTCTACTTTAGTATATATTTTATTTTCTATCTTTAATTTCTCTAACATACTTTTTGCTGCTTTAACAATAGAACAACAACCAAAATCTTCATTTTCTATTAAATCAGTTGCTTGAGTTCCACTATATTTTCCAAATCTAATTGGTATATCATTATTGTCTGAAAGCAAAAACGCATTCATATTATATAAACCATCCTTTGTAAAAAATCCTAATTGTTTCAAAAAATTATCATTAACAATAACTTTTTTCTCTTCATAATATATTTTTAATTGAGTAAAAGTCAAATCTTGCTCTGGTGCCTCTATTTTCTTTAATGAATTTCTAACTCTCTTTGCAAAGGTATTATTTATAATATCATAAGGCATGCTTTGAACAGCACTACCAACCCGCATAAAACAACTTTCTGGAGTCATTCCCATCCCTTTTAAATAATATGGCTTTTCTACTCCTCTAGCTACAATTATTTTAATATATTTTTTTCCTTCAAAATCTAGAACTACAACATCATATAAACCAATAGTTGATGGCATTATATTATCTTTAATGCGATCTTTAATAGTTCTTTGTAACAAATCTACATCCAAGTTAAGCCCAACTACTCTACCAGTATCATCCACTCCAATAAATACATTACCACCTTGTGCATTTAAAAAAGCAATCACTTCTTTTTCCAGATTATCAGTTAACTTTATTTTAAATTCATTTCTAATATCTTCAATAACATCTAACATTTAATACCTCCATCAATTTTATTTTCGTTCATCTACTAAACCAATTAATATTTCTTAACAATACTTACCGGCATTCCTTAGTAATTTACCTACATTATAATAAGTAGTTAAATCACTTTCATTCTTACTATAATAATTCATAAGCATCCTTAAAATATTAATGTTATCCAATAATAACAAAACATTTTTTCTAATGCAAATCACCAATTTTTAAAATTTCCTATGTTTTTTTGAAAAAAAGTTACTTTAAAAGACAAAAAATTGCCAAAATCATTAGCAATTTTTAAAATTAGTAAAATTTTTAAAAAATTAAAAAAGCTCTAGTAAATCTAGAACTTAAAAATTATCACTTCTCAAGAATGGTGGAATTTCATATTCATCATCCATTTCTTGTGGTTTGCTTCTTCTCTTCGGGATATCATCAGAGAACAATGCTTCCTCACCAGTTTCTTCATCAAAACCTGTAGCAATAACTGTTACAATCACTTCATCAGTTAAATTTTCATTCTTAATTGCTCCGAATATTATATTAATATCTGAATTTGCAGCTTCTCTAACTGTTTCAACGGCATCTTCTATTTCAAACAATGTAAGGTTCTTTCCACCAGTTACATTGACAATAGCATTTGTTGCTCCTTCAATTGTCGCTTCTAGTAGACTATTAGCAACAGCTTGTCTCGCTGCTTCAATAGCTCTATTTTCTCCAGCATTGCATCCAATACCAATGATGGCTGTTCCACTTTTTTCCATAACAGTCTTAACATCAGCAAAGTCTAGATTGATTACCCCAGTAACAGCAATAAGATCTGATATTGATTGTACACCACGGTGTAACACATTATCTACTTCTTTAAACGCATCATCAAAACTTGTTGTCTTATCGATTATATCTCTTAATCTATCGTTTGGAATAATAATTAGAGAATCGACATGTTGACGAAGCTCTTCCAATCCCACCAAAGCATTTTCCATTCTTCTTTTGCCTTCAAATCTAAATGGTTTAGTAACGATACCTACTGTTAAAGCTCCCATTTCTTGAGCAATTTCAGCAATAATTGGAGCAGCACCAGTACCAGTACCTCCACCAAGACCACAAGCAACAAAGACCATATCTGCACCTTGTAATGCATCTTCTAACTCTGTCTTACTTTCTAGCGCCGCTGCTCTACCAACTTCTGGGTTGGCTCCAGCTCCACGCCCACCAGTAATATTTTTTCCAATTTGTATTTTGTTAGGACATAAAGAACTATTTAGAACTTGTAAATCAGTATTGACAACATAAAATTCGACACTCTTTACTCCTTCTTCAATCATTCGGTTAACAGCGTTACAACCGCCGCCCCCAACACCGACTACTTTTATTTTTGCAATTTGATCCATCTGTAATCCATTCATAATCCATTCTCCTTAATTATCAAAAAAGTAACCAAACAATTTTCCTAAAAGCGAATCTTCTGAAATGTTTACTTTTTTATGTATTCCACTTAATTCTTCTTGTTCTTCTATACTAAATATTGAAAAATCTCTATTTCTAAGTCGAAGCCTACTATCATAATATCTAATGAGTCCCACCGCTGTTGCAAACTTATTATGCCTAGCTCCAATTTCTTTAACTTCACCAACAGATGCATTTTTAAAAATATAATCTAATGTATTTTTAAATTCTGCTGACTCCGTTACTCCCCCTGTAACAATTATATAACTAATTTGCTTTTTTGTTAAGAGATTTATTTGTTTTTTTGCCAAATTTAGTATTTCTTCTAATCTACTCATTACTATTTCACTAGCACTAAACTGATTAATTTTTATTTTGTCGCCATTCTTATCTTCGACAATTACAGCCTCATTAGCTTGAGCTAAATTTTTATCTGCCAAAGCAATATTTTCTTTAATAAATAGTGCATCTTTACGCCCTATTTTATAAACATAACCTAAATCATAATCGATATTATCTCCCCCCATATCTATTATTTCACTACTAGTTATTATTCCTTTATTAAATATAGAAACTGTTGTTTTAGAAGCCCCAATATTTATAACTGCCCCGACTTCTTCACTATTTTTATTATTTTTAAATTCATAATAATCTCCCAGAGCCCCAATAGTAACATCGACAACTTCTACACCCAATTTTTCTAAGCACTTAATAATCGGAGTCACATTTTTCTTAGGAACAGTAACTACCACTGCCTTGACATTGAGTTTATCAGCATGCATTGATAATGGTGATGCCGTAACAATACTATCATTTAACAAAAATTTCGTTGGAAGTATGGTCACTAATTCCCGATTATCCATCACCTTATTATAAACGGCAGCTTGCATTGATCTAATTATATCATTACTAGTTACAACTCTTTCTTCATTATTTATCGAAGTATACCCTTCACTCAAAAAACATTCAATTCCATTGCTAGGGACACTAACTATAACTTTTCTTATTTTAAGACCAATTTGTTCTTCACCTTTTTTAAAAACTTCATCTAAAGCTTCAATTGCACTCTCTGGATTAACAACAAATCCCTTTTTAATTCCTCTGGCTGGAACATCAACACACGCCAAAATATTTAGTTTGTTTTTAACTATTTCACCAACAACAAGTTTAATTGTATGATTTCCAATATCTAAACTAGCAATTATCTTGCGCATTGAATACACTTCCCATATCATTAAACTAATTATACCCAAAAAAGATATATCTTGCAAGTTTTTTTGCATTTAAAAAGATGCCGAAGCATCTATTTTTGAATTATATAAGTATCGATTAAATCAAATACAGCAACTACCACTAAAAATGCACCTGCTAACTTTGTAATTGTAATACCTGCAAAAGGATTAAATATCAAAAGAACTCCCAATATAATCGTTACTATTCCCATAACCAATGTTCCAATCCATTTATCTGTAACTCTTTTCAAAACTAAAGACAATTTAAGTTTTAATAAACCATTGATAATCAAATATACTCCTAAACATATCGTCACTAAATTAATTATAGAATACGGATAAATTATAATTATTACCCCAAGAACACTATATAAGATTCCCGATACTAAATTAAGACTACTACCACTTTCCTTTTCTTTGGTGTATTTAACAATAGCAATAATACCCACAATTAATAAAGCAGCCCCAATAAGTATACCAATTATTTTATTTAAAGTTCCAGGAATAAGTAATAATACCAAGCCAACTAATCCTAGAATCAAAGTCTTACTTAAATTATCAGGATTACTCACTTTAGGACTAATTATTTCTACTTCTTGGACTTTTTCTTTCTTCTTCATAATAACCACCACTATAATTATATTACTTTTCCTACCTAAAAACAATCTTTTTAAACTTTGACAAAAAATCAAACATATAATATAATTAACAAAACAAATAAGATAAAAGGAGGATTAATTATTTGTTAGCGCCAGACCCTAAGGGGTGACGAGGATAACTACTATCGAAATATTCGGCGGGTGTAGTTACGGTCTAGTATAATCGTAAGATATATTAAAAAAAGCAAAATCAAAATTGTAACAAAAAATATATCACATACATGTTTTTTGTATGGAGGAAAATATATATGTGTGGAATAATTGGCTACGTAGGTCATGATTTATGTATACCCAAAATTATCAGTGGCCTTGAAGCTTTAGAATACCGCGGATATGACTCTGCAGGTATTGCTTATGTTTTAAATAATAAAGTAAAAATTATAAAAGAAAAGGGAAAAATTGCTAATCTTAAAAAACTACTTGATTTTAATACCCCTACTAATTTAGGTATTGCTCATACCCGTTGGGCGACTCATGGAGAATCTAACAAAACCAATGCTCACCCCCACTCTGTTAAAGAATTTACAATAGTTCATAATGGTATAATAGAAAATTATATTGAATTAAAAGAAAAACTTCTAAAAAAAGGATACATTTTTAAATCGGAAACAGATACTGAGGTTGCTTGTGCAGTCATTGCTGATTTATACAAAGAGAAAAAAGATATTTTACAATCTTTAAATGCTGCAACCAAAGTATTCCGGGGATCTTACGCCTTTGGTATCATTTGTAAAGATGACCCCAATACTTTATATGCCTTAAGAAACACGAGTCCTTTAATTGTAGCAACATCTTCATCTGGTAATTTTCTAGCATCAGATGTCCCTGCAATTTTAAAATATACTAACAAATACATTCTTTTAGATGATTTTGAAATTGCTAAAATAACTAATGATAATATAACTATTTATGATAAATGCTTACATGAAGTAAAAAAAGAAATTAAAACCTTTGAAGGGTCGTTTGAAGCTGCTGCCAAAAATGGTTATGAACATTTCATGTTAAAAGAAATTAATGAACAAGATAAAGTTTTTAGTGATACAATAAACTACTATTTTGATGGCACCATCAATTCTTTAGAGAAAAATTTTGGTTTCCTAAAAAAATTTAACAAAATTGATATAGTTGCCTGTGGATCCGCTTATCACACTGGTTTAATAGGTAAATGCCTAATTGAAAAATATGCTAGTATTCCTGTAAATGTCGAAGTTGCTAGTGAATACCGTTATAAAAAATGTTTTTACGATGAAGATACTTTAGTTATATTAGTATCCCAATCTGGTGAAACTGCCGATACTCTTGCAGCCCTAAGAAAAGCTAAAAGCGATAACATAAAAACTATGGCTATTGTCAATGTCATTGGTAGTAGTATTGCCAGAGAAGCGGATTACACAATCTACATTAAGGCCGGTTGCGAAATAGCAGTTGCTACAACTAAAGCATACCTTGCCCAATTGGCAATATTTAGTTTACTTAGTATCTATTTAGGATATAAAAAGAAAGGCATAAAAAGAAGTGAACTAGAAAGAATATTTACAGATTTAAAAAAAGTTCCTAAACTAATCAAAAATACTATCAAATCAAGTGAAACATACTTTAACATTGCTGATAAAATAAGCCAAAATAAACAAATACTTTTTATCGGCCGTGGTATTGATTATGCCCTATCTATGGAAGGAAGTTTAAAACTTAAAGAAATATCTTATATTAATAGTGTTGCTTACCAAGCCGGAGAATTAAAACATGGAACTATTTCCTTAATCGAAAAAAATACTCCAGTCATTGCTCTAGCAACCGATAAAGCCCTAATAGAAAAAACTATTAGTAACATAAAAGAAGTTAAAGCTCGCGGAGCTTATGTAATTTATGTAAGTAATGAATTACCTCAAGAAAAATTTTATGATGAACTAATACTTATACCAAATATTCATCCAATACTTGCAAGTATTCTTACTATCATACCTTTACAATTACTTGCTTATAAAGTTGCTAAGAATAATAAATGTGATATCGATCAACCACGAAACCTAGCTAAATCTGTTACAGTTGAATAAAGAGCCTAATTTAAAGGCTCTTTAATTTTTCTAACTCTCCCCATATCAATACCATTTACTTCGATAAATCTTCTTCTAAATTCTTCTGGATTACTAGAAAGTTCTTGAATATCTTTTAAAAATATTTCATATTCTTCATCTCTAAAATACATTTTATCTGTTGCATACCCAGATACACCAAACTTTTCTATAGCATGTCTGCGGGAACCTTCAATAATTTCATCGATACTAGCCTCAGGCATATGTTTTAATCTATAGCTATAAGTTCTTTTTATAACTTGTTCAACTGATGTATTCCTATCGGCCGATGATACAATAAGGCCATATACACTCCTAGGAGTGCTTTCTTTGCTTGCTCGATGGTCTTCTACTGCCTCCGCCATTATCCTTATTTCATCATCACTAAAAAATTCTTTCAAATGCTCATCACTTGCCAAAATAACCGCTGAAACTTTCTCATGATTTTTGGCATCAATACTGTGTCCTACATCATGAAATACCGCAATAGTATCAACCATATCCATATTAATTCCTTCGATACTACTTGCAAACTTTTTACTTCTTCTTCTCACATAATTTACATGTTCCCTATTATGTCCTGAGTCATTTAAATCATTCTTAGGCATTATAACATTATCTAAATATTCTTCTAAAGTCATAAATTTACCTCACACCCACTTATATATCTTACTTTATCTTTATATCTATTAATTTTAATCATTTTATCTTTTTCATGTTTGTAATATAATCTAGTTATTTTAAATAAATTACTTAACCCTAAAGTATAACTATATTCTTCTCTTCCTAATTTTTGTCTAAACCATCTTCTAAATATTCTACTATAGACTCTAATTTTAGGTATTTTTATATAATATATTACATCACTTAATTCTAATCCTTTACTAAATATATCTCTTCCCACATCTTCAATTATCCATGATTCCTTTTTTAATATTTCTTCAAAAATAGTTGTTATCTCTTCCTTAGTTCTCTTATCTTTATTAACATCATCATGAACAATACAATCTAGTTCATAGAAATCTAGATTATATTTACACGCCAATTTTTTAGCTAAAGTAGTTTTCCCACTACCGGGTGGTCCAATTATATATATTTTCATAGATTCCTCAACCAAATTATACAACCATATATAGAAAAAAATCAACCCAAAACATTTGACATTAATCACTCACTTATTATATAATATACTCGCATAGTTTTTATGGCAGTGTTATATTGAATTATAATGTGTTTAAACCGAACTTCGGAATAAAGTATCTAGGACTGCCCTAGAAAAATTAATTTAAACTCCCTATAATATTGATATAACGAATAAATACTTTTGCAAATATTAAAGAAAGGAGAATTATAATGGCAAGATACACAGGACCTGCTTATAAAAAGTCACGTCGTTTAGGTTTTTCTACATTAGAAAATGGCAAAGAACTTGCAAGAAGACCTTATGCACCAGGACAACATGGTCAAGACCGTCGTAAGAAACTAAGTGAATATGGTATCCAAATGCAAGAAAAACAAAAAGTACGTATTCTATATGGTTTAAACGAAAAACAATTCCGTCGTACTTTTGAAAAAGCATCTAAAATGAAAGGTATCGCTGGGGAAAATTTACTAGTTTTACTTGAATCAAGACTTGATAACATGGTATATCGTTTAGGTATGGCTAGAACTAGAAGAAGTGCTCGTCAAATAGTAAACC
>CALVVJ010000049.1 GCA_944363835.1 uncultured Bacilli bacterium
TCTTTTTGGCATGGAATCTTTTCCATTCTATAACTTTCTATTAAAAAGTACTTGACTTTTAATAGTTAGTCACCTCTACTTTAAATATAAACTAGAAATATTAATTTGTAAATAGAAAATTTTTATAAATATGTTATAATATGTTAAGAAAGTAGTAGTGATAATATGACTTTATATTTAGTTAGTAATAATATGGTTTTAGATAATATTGTGTATGAAACAGATGAGACAGTTGAAGAAAAGCGAATTAATCGGCCTCTTTCTATTGAAGGAGAAAAAGAAGCGGTGCGTTTAGTGAAGAAAATTGATGCTAGTGTCATATATTCTTCCGATTATGCTTCAGCTTTGGCGACAGCGAAATATTATGCTAAATATCAAAATCTAGAAATTAATATCAATTCTTTTTTAAGTGATGCAAAGATAGGAAAGTTGGGAAATAGAAATATTAAAATGCTTCGCTTTATGCAAGAACGGGATTTTGATTTTAAATTTAATGGTGGAGAGTCATTAAATGAGGTAAATAGTAGGATGAATATTGCTATTGGTAGAATTCTTAAGAAAAATAGTAATAAGAATATTGTCATATTTACTCATAAGAGAGCTATATTAGGGTATTTATTAAAGAACTTGGAACAAGGATTTAATTTGGATGATAGATTGATACTTACATTTAATGATAAAGTAATTATTGATGATATTGATAAAGATATCGATATTATTAAGATAGACTTTAATAAGGATAAGATAGAAAATGTAGACATTATCGAGTAAATGTGGTATAATACCTCTTGCATTTTTGCGAAAGGGGTATTTTTTTATGAAAATGTTAATAGAAAAACTAGACTATGATTTATTTGATATGATGTTTAGAAAACATGATTTTAATAGTGCGCATGATTTATGGAGTCATATAGCAAAGAATTCAGGAGTACTTACGGAAGCTATGTGTGTTGATGAAATGCCGAATAGTATGTGTCCAACATTTAGAGCACCGATGATTTGCTTTATGATGTTAAAGTTTCCTAATAGTATTCCAAAGGGTTTATATGATAAATTAGTTGATATAGTAATTCGGAGAAGAGATATTGCTAGTTCGATTGTAGTGGGGGATAATAATTTAGATTTCTTGTCTTTAGTTTTAATGAATGACAAAAATATATTAAATAATTATCAAAAGGAACAAATTATTAGTTTAGTACGAGATAATTATGGGTTAGAAGAAGAAAAGCGATTTGTCAGTTATGATGAATTGCTAGAAATGGAAAGCCCGATGGTAGCAAGACTTAGAGCTGATGGTTTAGATATATGTGTCAGCGAATATGAATATGAATTATTTAAAGATGGAGAAGTAAAAAAAGCACAAGTTACTAGAGGTTATAAGACAAGTAACGATTATCGAAAGAAAATAGTTACTAATGGAAATTTTAGTAAATGGGAAAGAAATTATGTTGCTCAAAAAATAGAATATGATGAACAAGAATTTAAGCAATTTATAAATTATTATCTAAATTTAATTACTACTAGAAATGGTTTAGAGGACATAACTGTTAGTTATCTTGAAGAAATAAGTAGTATGGATATTAGAAATAGTTATGGTGATAATTCAGAACTAGTTACAGATTTATTATTTGTTAAGGGATTATTAGATAAACATTATCAAGAAGAAATGAGTTTAGTTAGAAAAGTAAATTAAGTGGGGAACCACTTTTTTATTGGGAGAATTTGTGATATTATTATACTGGTGATGATAAATGGAAGAAAAAGTAAGTATTAATATTAGTGCAAGACATGTGCATTTAACACGGGAAGCTCATGCTAAGTTGTTTGATCATGATTTGACAGTGAGAAATCCCTTAAATCAAATTGGGCAATTTGCGGCGAATGAAACAGTAACTGTCAAAACAGATAAAGGTGTATTTGAAAATGTTAGAATTATTGGCCCACTTAGAAGTTATAATCAAGTAGAAATGTCGATGACAGATGCTAGAAAATTGGGAGTTAAACCTCCGGTTAGGAAAAGTGGACATCTTGATGGAGCACAAGTGGTTACAATTTCAACTCCAAAAGGAGAAGTTACTGATGCTTGTTTAATTATAGCAGATCGTCATGTACATATGAATCCAGAGAAAGCACAAGAACTTGGAGTAGTAGATGATGAGGTATTAAAACTACATATTGGAGGAGAAAAGCCAGGTATAATAGATGTTCATGCAAAAGTATCAGATGATGGATACTATGAAGTACATTTAGATACTGACGATGCTAATGCTTTTTTAATTAATCCAGGTGATATAGGAGTACTTAGTAAAGATTGAAGCAAAGTTGTTTTCAATCTTTTTCTTTGCATATTTTAGGCTTAATGATATAATTTAGGTAGATATTAAGGCCTGCCGAGATTTTAGTTTTTTATTTATATTTATGTTAGGGCGAAATACTTAGAGGAAGGAGAAGAACTTTGGAAACAAAGTTAAATCATAGTAACAAAACATTACGCTATGATATTTCATGATACTTTGTTAAAAAAATTAAAAAGAAAGGTAGGTATATATGGAAAACAAAAAATTAGAAACTATAACAAAGTTATTTGAAGGTTCCCAAATAAGAAGTGTTTGGGATGATGAGAAAGAAGAATATTATTTTAGTGTGGTTGATGTGATTAGAGCATTGACAGATAGTTCTAATCCTAGGGATTATTGGTACAAGTTAAAAATAAGAATGAGTGAAGAAGAAAAAAGTGAGTTGTCGACAAAATGTCGACGGTTGAAAATGAAAGCCCAAGATGGAAAGTTTAGGGAAACTGATACTCTAGATACCAAAGGTATATTAAGACTTATTGAATCGGTTCCATCTCCCAAAGCAGAACCATTTAAGTTGTGGTTGGCATCTTTAGGTAATGAAAGAATTAATGAAGTATTTGATCCAGAGTTAGCAATTAATAGAGCCATCAATTACTATAGGAGTAGAGGTTATGATGATGAATGGATTGAAGCAAGGCTTAAAGGTATAATAAGTCGTAATAAACTAACGGATGCTTGGAAAAATGCTGGAATTACTGAAGGATATGAATTTGGAGTACTCACTAATGAAATATATAAAAGTTGGTCTGGTATGACTGCGAAAGAGTATAAAGGTTTTAAGGGCTTAAGAAAAGAATCTTTAAGAGATAATATGTCTGATATTGAAGTAGTTTTAACTGATTTAGGTGAAATTGCCACTAGAGAGCTTGTAAAAGAACATAAACCACAAGGCTTAAGGGAAAATAAGAAAATTGCCAAAGCCGGTGGTAATGTTGCTAAAGTTGCTAAAGATAATCTTGAAGAAAAATTAGGTAAATCTGTTGTTTCGAGTCAAAATAAATTAAATTATAAATATGTTGATGATTCTAAATTAATTGAATAGTAGACAAAAATAACTATATGTGATAAATTAAATTAGGATTTTTTCTTTTAGTTTAAGGTGGTAAATATGAAGTGGAATATTGGTAATGTAGAAATTAAAAATCAAGTTGTTTTGGCGCCGATGGCAGGGGTAAGCAATCCTACATATATGAAAATTTGTGAGAGTATGGGAGTTGGATATGTAGTAAGTGAACTTATTAGTGCTGAAGCAATAGTTAGGGATAATAAAAAAACTTTAAAGATGCTTGAAGGGATAGATACTTTAAATATACCTTATGCTATTCAATTGTTTGGAGCAAATCCTAAAGTATTAGGAGAAGCCGCTAAGATAATTAATAGATTATATCCTAAAGCAATTATTGATATTAATATGGGATGTCCTGTTCCTAAGATTGCGATTAAATCTGGGGGAGGTTCAGCGTTACTTAAAGATCCAGAATTGATAAGAGAAATTGTAGAGACTGTAGTTGCTGCAGTAGATGTGCCTGTTACAGTAAAAATTCGTAGTGGCTGGGATAGTGAACACATTAATGCTGTGGAAATAGCCACCATTGCTTCTAAGGCTGGTGCTAAGGCTATAGCAATTCATGCAAGGACAAGGGCTCAAGGCTATAGTGGTAAGGCTGATTGGAATATTATTAAAGAAGTAGTTAATAATGTCGATATTCCCGTTATTGGTAATGGCGATATACTAAGTTGTTATGACGCTTCTAAAATGCTTGTTGAGACAGGATGTACAGCTGTGATGATTGGGCGAGGTGTTATGGGTAATCCTTGGTTAATTAAAGAGTGTGTAGAGTATTTAGATAAAGGAATAAGACCTAAAGAAGTAACGAATTATGAACGCATTGATATGATGGAATATCATTTGCAAGAATTAGTAAAAGATAAATGTGAAAAGCAAGCCGTTTTAGAAATGCGGGGACATATTCTCAACTATTTAAAAAGTTTACCAGATAATAAAGAAATTAAAAATAAAATTTGTCAATGTAAAACTAAAGATGAAATAATTAATATATTAGAAGATTATAGGAAAAAATTGCGGTGAAATATCCGCAATTCTTTTGTTTTATAACATCAATATTTGTTTAAATTAAATCTTGGGCAACTTTATTGATAGGGCCTGCTCCAACAGTGATGACTAAATCTTTTTCTTGAACAGTATTTTTTATGTAATCAGTAATTTTGTCAAAGGAATCTAAATAAATTACATTAGGATTTTTTTCTTTAATTTTATCTACAAGCATATTTTCACTGATATTGAAAGTGTTGATTTCTCTGGCTGGATAAATTGGAGCAATTATAATGTTATCAAATTTAGATAAAATATCAGCAAAGGTATCTAAGTGTTCTTTAGTTCTAGAATAAGTATGTGATTGGAATATACAGTAATCTTGATTATGTTTGATTTTTTTGACAGATTCTAAAGTTGTTTTTATTTCTGTTGGATGATGAGCATAATCGTCATAAACGTAAGCACCATTACATAATCCTAGGTATTCGAATCTTCTGCCAACTCCACGATATTTTTCTAAACCTCTTTTGATAGTTTCGACATCTTTAATATAGTTGTAACATAGGGCAAAAGCTGCAAGAGCATTATAGATGTTATGTTCGCCGTTGATATTTAAATCGATATGAGTTAGTAATGTTTCTTGATAGTATATGTCAAAACTATAATGACCTAAATCGTTGACGGTTATATTTTTAGCAGTATAATTGGCTTTATTATTAATACCATAAGTTATAATTTTACCATTGTAACCAGCGTTGACATTGTTAGAATTTAAATCATCGTTATTTTTAACTAAGATACCATTTTCAGGTAATAAATTTACATATTTATTAAATGATGTTTTGATATTATCGAGATTTTTGAAGTAATCTAAGTGGTCGTTATCAATATTAGTAATAATAATACTAGTTGGATGAAAATGTAAAAATGAATCGACATATTCACAAGCTTCCATTATTAAGTATTTGTTGCCACCGATGTTAGTATTACCATTAATTGAGGATAACATTGCGCCGATTTGAATGGTAGGATTTAAGTTTGCTTCCAAAAAGCACATCGATACCATACCAGTGGTTGTACTTTTGCCGTGGGTTCCGGAAATACATAAACAGTTTTCATATTGTTTAGAGATGATTCCTAAAAACTTAGCGCGTTCATAGTTTTCTTTATGAAGTTTTTTAACTTCTATTCTTTCTGGATCATCTTCATGAATGGCTGCAGTATAGACAACGATGTCGGCGTCTTTAATCATTTCTGGATGATGACCATATTTAATATTCATGCCATCTTGGGTTAATCTTTTAGTAAGTTCGCTTTCTTTAATATCGCTGCCACTTACAATGCCTCCGAGAGATTTAACTATTTCGGCGATGCCACTCATACTGATACCACCGATGCCAATAAAATGAATTTTTTTGTTTTTAAACATAATATGCCTCCTTAAACATCTTATATTATATCCATTATAGTAAAAATGTTCAATAAAAAGGTAAAAAATGTTAATGATTTGGATAGAAAAAATATGTAAAATTCTTGATATGTAAATTTTGTAAAAAACGAAAAAATAAAAAAAGTAAAAAACTGTCAAAAAAGCAAAAAAGTGAAAAAAATATCGTTTTTTGGCTACTATAAGCCAAAAAGTGACTGTTAATTCACAAAACGAGTTTGAGATTTTTGAGGTAAAATCGGGAATTTTCAAAAAAATGAAAATTTTATTTTTTAAAAAAATGATAGACTTTTAATCTTCTCTATACTATAATGAAAATGAAAGAAAGGTAGGGTGCAGTAAATGCCAAATTTAGAAGATGAATTTTTCGATTCGATTAAAGTTGTCAAAAGAAATGGTTCTAAAGTAGATTTCAATGGAACTAAAATAGCAATGGCTATTAAAAAAGGTTTTGACAGCATTAAAGATGAAGATACGGAAGATGGAGAAGAAAGAACAAAGTATGAATCATCAGATATTCAAAAAGTTTATCAAGATGTTATCGATGTAATTAAAAATGATTACAAAGATAAAGAAAGAATTAAGATTGAAGAAATTCAAGATATAATTGAAGATACTTTGAAGAGCGATGGATATCAAGATGTTTATGAAAGTTTTTCTGATTATCGTGAAAAAAGAGCACAATCGAGAGCAGCTTTTACAGAAGATAAAAGAAGTCATAAGTTTTTAAAAACTTTGGAAGGGCTAGCTTTAAAAAGTGCTGCGGAAGATGATACTAAAAGAGAAAATGGTAATATCGATGGTAACTCAGCAATGGGAACAATGTTGCAATTTGGTTCTAATGTATCAAAGGAATTTTCCAAAACATATTTGATGAAGAAAAAGTTTGCTGATGCGCATGATGATGGATATATTCATATCCATGATATGGATTTCCTAGCAATGGGGACAACGACTTGTATGCAAATCGATTTGGATAAGTTATTTAAAAATGGTTTTTCTACAGGTCATGGTCATTTAAGAGAACCTAATGATATAATGTCTTATTCAGCTCTTGCAGCAATAGCAATTCAATCAAACCAAAATGATCAACATGGTGGTCAAAGTATTCCAGCATTTGATTATTATTTAGCACCAGGGGTTTTAAAAACATTTAAGAAAATGTTAAAATCGATGATAAAAGATTATATCGATTTAGAAGATATCAATGATTTTATTAATCCTAATGTTTTAGAAAGAGAAATTAGTAAAATTAATACTATTGATATTACGGTTGATTACTTTGAGAAGTTTTATAAAGATTCAGAACTTTTAAAAAGAATGTTTGAAATGTCTATCAATAAGGCAAGAGAAAAAACTGATAAGAGAACTTATCAAGCGATGGAAGCATTCGTCCATAATTTAAATACGATGCATTCAAGAGCTGGGGCGCAAGTTCCATTTTCTTCAATAAACTTTGGAACAGATACATCAAGTGAAGGAAGAATGGTTACAAAAAATTATATGCTTGCTGCTGAAGCAGGACTAGGACATGGAGAAACTCCAATATTCCCGATATCAATATTTAAAGTAAAGGAAGGAGTTAATTATTATCCAGAAGATCCAAACTATGATTTGTTTAAATTAAGTTTAAGAGTTTCTGCTAAGAGATTGTTCCCTAATTGGTCATTCTTGGATTCAAGTTTTAATAAACCATATTATAAAGCAGACGATTATCGTACAGAAGTTGGTTATATGGGATGTCGGACGAGAGTACTTGGTAATGTGGTAGATCCTGATAAACAAATTACTCCAGGACGTGGTAATTTATCGTTTACTTCAATGAATTTGCCAAGACTAGGTATTAAGCATGGTATTGTTGGAGCTAATGCGTTAGATAAAGCTGATATGAAGGGATTCTATGAAGAATTAGATGAACTAATGGACTTAGTAAAAGATCAACTTTTAGAAAGATTCGAAGTACAATGTAATAAACGAGTTTATAATTTCCCATTCTTGATGGGTCAAGGGGTTTGGATGGATAGTGAAAAACTAAAGGAAACTGATAAAGTTAAAAAGGTATTAAAGCATGGTACTTTATCAATTGGATTTATTGGTCTTGCAGAATGTTTGAAGGCCTTAATTGGTAAACATCATGGTGAAAGTAAGGATGCTCAAAAACTTGGGGAAGAAATAGTTTCGCATATGAGAAAGAAATGTGATGAATATTCAGAAAAATATAATTTGAATTTTACATTACTTGCAACTCCAGCAGAAAGCTTATCTGGTAGATTTGTAAATATCGATAGAGATATTTATGGTAAGATTCCGGGGGTAACTGATAGAGCATATTATACAAATTCATTCCATGTTCCAGTATATTATAATATTTCAATTGCTGATAAGCTTGCTATTGAAGGAGTATATCACAAGTATACTAATGCTGGACATATAAGTTATATTGAACTTGATGGGGACCCATCAGATAACTTAGATGCTTTTGAAAGTATTGTAAGAATAATGCATGATAGTGATATCGGATATGGAGCAATTAACCATCCAGTAGATAGAGATCCTGTTTGTGGTTATGTTGGTATTATTAAAGATGTTTGTCCACGTTGTGGAAGACGTGCTGGGGAACCAGTTAGTGTAGATTTATTAAAAAGATTAGAAGGGAAGGAATAATAATTATGAAAAACGAAAAAGTTGTAAATGAAGAAGTAAAAAAAGAAAGAATGACAGGTGAAGGAGTAGGTTTTGAAAGTATCAGAAGAATAACTGGTTACTTAGTTGGTACTGTTGAAAGATTTAACAATGCTAAAAGAGCGGAAGAACATGACCGTGTTAAACATACCTTTACTTGTTCTTGTGAAAACTAAAGAAGAATTTTGTTAAATTTTATCAATTTAAAAATTTGTAGAGCTTTTCTACAAATTTTTGCTTTTTATTGGCAAAATTTATCAAAAATAGGGGGTAATTTTATGAAATTGCTGATTTGTATTATGTATAATCTTTTGCTATTATAGAACGTATTCATTTTAAGGAGGCTTATGAACTATTACACGGAAATAAAAAATGAATTAATAAATAATGAGATAACAAAAAGAGTAAAAGATTATAGTAAGAATAGAAGTGATTTAACTACTTATTATAATGTGGGTAAACTTCTTAGTGAAGCCGGTAAACATTATGGAGAAGGTATTATTAAGGAATATTCTAGAAGATTAATTAGTGAAATTAATAAAAATTATAATGAAAGAACATTAAGAAGAATGCGTCAATTTTATTTAATTTTTAGTAAGATAAAATGGTCGACACTGTCGACCGTTTTATCATGGAGCCATTATAGTGAGTTATTATCAATGAATAATATTGACGAAATCAAATATTACATAATGATTACAGAACAGCAGAATTTATCTGTAAGACAGCTTCGTGAAAAAATTAAAAATAAAGAATATGAAAGATTGGATAGTGTAAC
>CALVVJ010000050.1 GCA_944363835.1 uncultured Bacilli bacterium
TAGTTGGTAAAAAATTAACTGTCTATGATAAGACAGTTTTAGACGACTCCTATTCATCACCATGTAGTCATAAGGAAGATAATGACAGCGATAGTAACGATTGAGTATGCGGATTTGGATAAAATTGTCGAAGTTGGGGATGAGATTTTAGAGGCTTATGGCAGTGCAATATATATTGAGTTGGGGGAAAAATTGACTTTGCGCGATTTACTTTATGGTCTTATGCTTAGAAGTGGCAATGATGCGGCGGTGGTGATAGCTAAAAATGTAGCGGGGAGTATGGATAATTTTGCTATGATGATGAATGAAATGGCTAGTAAAATTGGCATGAAGAATACATATTTTTATAATGCTCATGGGCTAGAGGAAGATGATGGAAGTGGAAATACTTCGACTGCTTATGATATGGCTTTATTGACTAAATATGCCATGACTAATTCAGAGTTTAGAAAGATCTTTGGAACAAGGAAATATACAGTTAAAACCAATTATAAAACATATACTTGGATAAGTAAGAATAAATTAGTTCATAATTATGATTTTATTACCGGCGGAAAGACAGGATTTACGGAAAAAGCCAGGAGAACACTTGTTACTACTGGCAGTAATAATAATATAAATTTAGTGGTTGTAACTTTGAATGATCCAAATGATTTTCAAGATCATTTAACTTTATATGAACAAATATTTCGAGATTATGAAGCTGTTAAAGTGATTGATAAAGATAAATTCGGAGTAAAACAGGATAATGTCTATAAAGAAGATACTTTGTATGTCTTAGATAGTATTTATGTACCAGTAACTAAAGAAGAAAAGAAAAAATTACGAATAGAATATGAATTATATAAAAATAATACTTATATTGATGGCGATAGAGTAGGTAATGTTATAGTTTATTTAGATGATGAGTTGCTTCGTAAGGAAGGTATATATGTGATGGTTCAAGAAAAAACAGAAAAATTATCGTGGTGGGAAAGACTTTTAAGGTGGATTAAATGGTAAGTTATATTTGGTTTTTTTTGATAGTTATTGGAATTGCATTTTCTTTTTTTACAGGAAGACTTGATGTTATTAATGATAGCATTTTGACTAATGGAGGAGAAGCTTTAGATTTAATGCTATCTATTTTGCCGATTATTGTTTTGTGGACAGGAATTATGAAAATTGCTGAAGAATCCGGATTATTACAAAAGTTTGCAAAATTAGTTGAACCTATCTTGTCTCGTCTTTTTCCTAGCGTTCCTAAAGATAATCCGGCGCTTGGGTTTATTGCTTCTAATATCGCCGCCAATATGATGGGACTAGGAAGTGCTGCTACACCATTTGGCTTGAAGGCTATGAGCGAACTACAAAAAATTAATGATAAGAAAGATACTGCAAGTGTAGCTATGATTACTTTTTTAGTTCTTAATACAGCTGGAGTTACAATTGTACCCACGACGGTTTTAGCATTGCGAATTGCTCATGGCTCAGCTAATCCTTCGGAAATTATTTTGCCTGGAGTTATTGCAACATTTTGTTCTAGTATTGGTGGTTTATTATTAGATTACTTCATTCGAAAAAGGAGTCAAAAATGAATACATTATCTAAAATTGTAATTCCTATATTCGTAGTATTTGTCATATTTTATGGATTTAAAAAGCATGTTAGTATTTATGATGCTTTTTTAGAAGGTGCTAAAGAAGGCCTTATGATATCGTTTAATATATTTCCTTCAATTATTGCGATGGTTTTTGCTATCAATATATTTTTAGACAGTAATTTTGTTTATGAAGTATTGGGATTTTTTAGTCCAATTCTAGAATTTGTCAATATTCCTTTAGAAATTATGCCAATGGCATTATTACGTCCGATATCAGGTACAGCAACTTTGGCTATAATGAATGATGTGTTTATTAATTTTGGCCCCGATTCATATATTGGAAGGTTGGCTAGTGTATTACAAGGATGCACTGATACAACTATTTATGTTTTAGCGCTTTATTTTGGTTCAATAGGTATTAAGAAGACACGTTATTCTTTACCTGTAGGTTTATTTGCAGATTTAGTGGGAATTACAGTGGCTTTTTTAATAACCATGTTATTTTTTTGAAATTTATGGTATACTTAAGTTGGTGGTTTATATGGAACGCTTGCAAAAAGTAATTGCAGCATATGGTTATACTTCGCGAAGAAAAGCGGAAGATTTAATAAAAAAACAAAAAGTTATGGTCAATGGTAAGATCGTTACGGAACTAGGAAGTAAAGTTTCAGAACATGATGTTATTAGTATTGATGGAGTCATAATTAATAAAGATGTTAAACATGAGTATTATATGCTTAATAAACCACGAAGTGTAATTAGTAGTGTTACTGATGAATCCGGCCGTATTACAGTTGTCGATTTAGTTGATACTGAAGCGAGAATTTATCCGATTGGCAGACTTGATTATGATACAACAGGGCTTATTTTGCTTACAAATGATGGTGATTTTGCAAATGCTATGATGCATCCAAGGATGGAAATCGAAAAAACATATATAGCTAAATTAGATAAGGTGCTTAGCAAGGAAGAAATTTTAGCAATTAAGAAAGGAATTACCGTTGATAAGAGAATAGTAGAAGTAAGACGTTTTAAAGTAAAGAAAAGAGATTTAGATAAAAATACTGATATAGTGGAAATAACCATAGTTGAAGGTAGAAACCATATAATCAAAAAATTATTTAAAGAATTGGGAGTAAATGTTTTAAAGTTAAGTCGAATTGCTTATGGTTTTTTGGATGTTAAAAATTTAAAATCAGGAGAATATCGTAAGTTGACTATTAAGGAAATAAAAAAATTATATGCGTTAGCTAAGAAGTAGGGGCTTTTTAGCTTTTTTAAACAGAAATTAAGAGAGGAAATATATGAAAACAGATGAGAATTATGCGGCGGTGAGTAGACAAGATGTGGAAAGGATAATGGATAATATTCGGGTAGAAAATAGCCCATTTATTATAGAAATTTATAAGTTTTTACGGAATCTTAAAGAAAATAAATTAAAAAATAATATAGTTATTTATGATAAACAAGAGTTTTTACATTTGGGATTTAGAGACAGAACTATTGATAGGGTGGTAGCAAGATATCAAGATATTATGCTTTGTGTAGATGTTTATGAAAAATATAATAGTAAAAAAATAATTAAAAATATGATGGTTTTTGCAGAGGTAATTCATAAAGTTGCTGCCAAGATAGATTTAGATCGTGTTATTTATGTAAGAATATTTAAAAAAGGAAATGTCGATAGAGAAACGGGATATAAAGTTGAGAGAGGATATTGTGATAAATATCGGGAATTTAATGAAGATATCCTGGATTTACTAACAATTTCTTTGGAAGAAATTGCGACATGCAAGGAAAATGAAGTTACCAAAATAATGAAATTGTGGCATTAAAAAAGGACTGATTATCAGTCTATTTTTCTTCTTCAGGTTCATCAACTATTTCAATTGCACCAACTGGGCAAGAAGAAATAGCGTTTTGTAATGCTTCTGAATCTAAATTTTCATTGTTTGTAGCATGAGATAGATTATCTTGAAAGTCAAAATGTTCATTATCTATAGCGATGCACATACCACAACCAATACAAGTATCTTTAACTACTAATTTTTTCATTTGGTTTCCTCCTTGTATAATTATAGTAAATTGATTTTTAAAAATCAATGATAAATGTTTAAAAAATTTTGATTTTATGTTATCATTTTGATAGAGGTAGCGTTATGGATTCAAGAATGAATAAATATAGTGATGATGAAAAAATGTCAAGAGTATCGAAAAATGCTTCATTATATAAGGAAATTAATGATAGTGAACTCGATAATTTTAGTGTGAAAAGTAATGCAACCGTAATTGGTAATCAAGAGCCAGAAATAGATATTGATAAGATTAAAAGAATTTTAGATATGAAATATAATGAGGCTCCGAAAAGAAGAAGTATTAGGGTAGAACCTCGGGAAGAAGAAAGTAAGGTTGCTGACGATGTTCCTACGAAAGAATATGATTTAAATGTTATTTTAGAAAAAGCCAAAGGAGAAAAAACAGAAACTTATGAAGAAGCCCGGGCTAAGAAGTTGAGAAATACGCAATATGACATTTTAAATAATTTGAATATAGATAATAAAAAAGATGACGAGTATTCTAATTTAGAGGAAAATGAGAATACCCATACAAAGCCAGAAATGAAGAAAGCTGAAGAAGATTTAATGGAGCTTATTAATACAATAACAATTAATGAGGCTAAGATTAAAGAAGAAGAAAAAAAGGCCACTTTAGTAGAAGAAGCGAAGCAGGAAGTTGCTGATATTGATCCTTTGAGTATTTTAGAAGATTTAAAAGGTGATGATGATACTGCTGTTTATGAGAAGATGGCTGAAGAAGTGGCTGTTGAAGCAACAAGTAATATTGTGTTAAAAGATGAAAATGATGATAAAAAGGATGATACAACAATTGATGATTCTTTTTATACTAAGAGTTTATTTAAGAAAAAAGATTTTGAAGATGAAGATGACGATTTTACCGATTCAAAAACGAGTGTTTGGGTAAAAATAGTTATTGTAGTTGTAGTTATTGCTTTTGCGGTAGGTTTATTTTTGTTTTTACGTTCATTTCTAAATTTATAATACATAATATTTAGTATGAAGAAACTGAGAATGCGAAGAAATTATAAAATATCAAAAATTCTAATTGGGGTATTGTTTTTGATATTTTTTTTGACTTTTTTATTAGTGAAATTCTATAGCCAAAAAGTTTCTCCGAAAGTGATTGAGGTAGCAGAAGTTCGTATTAAAAGATTTACAGAATCTTTTTTGAGTAATAATATTGGTTATGATATTTTAAATGATGAAGTAATTGATGATATTTTAGTAATTAATAAAAATAGTGATGGAGAAATACTTTATGTTGATTATAATTTAGATAAGGCTTATAAAACTTTAGATGTTGTTACTTCTAAATTAAATAGTTTGTTGATTGATTTAGAAAATGGTTATGTGGAAGATAATACAGATAATAGCATAACTCCAAGTAAATATGGGTTAATTTTAGAACTTCCTATGTTTATTTCCTCTGACAGTGTATTACTAGCTAATTTGGGCCCTAAAGTATATTTTAAAGTACATTTTGTAGGTTCTTTATTAACTAATATACGTAGTCAAATCACTGACTATGGTTTAAATAATGCTTTAGTAGAACTTTATGTAACTATTAAGATTACTGAAGAATTAGTGGCTCCAGTTACAAAAAAATCTCAGGAAATAGAGTATGATGTATTGATAGCATCAAAAGTTATAAATGGACGTATTCCTAGCTTTTATGGTGGAATGATTGTTGAAGAAAGTAGTTTATTATCTATTCCCATTGAGTAGTTTTTATGATATAATCGATAATAGGGTGATACTATGAATCAAGTGTTTGTTAATGAGGCTTTTACTAAAGCTGTTGATGATTATTTGAAAAGTTCGGATAATCCACAAGGGGTTACTTATAATTCTTTTTTGGTTGTAGTTGTTAGGATGCTTATTTGTATTTATAGTGAACTTGATATAGTTAATCCAATGGTTGTTGGGGATGAAGACCTTTTATATAAAAATTTGATGAAATTTGGTTATTTAAGAGATTCATTAGGAATATTTTTTAGTAATTTACAACAATACTATGATATTGCTAAAGATAATGAACGTAGCGACAATAAAATAAAAAATCCTTATTTTATTACAGTACAAAAGGATTTAGTTGATATGTTTATTGCTAAAAAATTAAACTTTTATTTAACAGAAGAAGAAGTAAGGGAATTTTATGATTTATTGTATACACCATATTCTAAAAATCCATTGCGTGTGTCTTATAATTTTTTAGTATCTTCTGTCAATGGTAATGATGTGATGGAAGTAGATAATTATTTTAAAAGCCAAATGCGTGATAATGTTAAGGTTATTAAGCCACAAGAAAAGCATTATTTAAATGTGAAGGCTTATGAATTGTTAAATTATTCGATGGATGATTTGAATAAAATGGATAGTAATGAATTAGATAGGGTAAATCATCAAGTATATGATTATTTTAAAATAAGAGAAAACGCTATAAATAAAGAATATTTATTGGAAAAGGCAATTGAAGCAATAGAAAGAGAGAATAATAAAATTACTTCTGGTAATGGATATGTTGATATATTGTTAGTGATGAGTGTAATTTGTACTATTGTCATGATAGTAGGAATTATTGCTTTTATTGTTGTATAGGAAGATTTATGGATAGAGTTATTATTGATGGAAAAAAATATGCAATTGTAAAAAATTATCGTGATGCCTTAAATATTGCAGATTTGGAAGGTAAAATTACGGATTATTTTGCTAACTTTGATTATATTTTGGGTGATTATGCTTATGGCAAAGTTAGGCTTAAAGGTTTTAATGAAAAAGGAAATACAAATTTTAAACCTATAAATGATTATGCTAAAATAGATGAATATATAAAAAATAATTGTGCTTATAATTGTAGATATTTTATTTTAAAGACTTTGAGTGTTGAAAAAAAGTCATAGTTTTGTTATAATTACATAGAATAGATGAAGGGATTGATTAGTGTGGAAAAGATTAAAATAAATTTAGTTTCAGGTTCAAGTTTGGAAAAGCCGTTGGTTTCAGCTTTTAAAAGTAACAATGCCATTTATGTAGTATTTGATAATGAAATAAATGGAACGATGGGGTTGCCAATTATTTTAGTATCAAAATTAGAAAATAATAAGTTAACTAAGATTGTAGATCAAAATGAATGGGCTGCTGTAAAGGAAACTTTAAGAATGATTATTGCTGGTAATCAAGTGGATTATGTAGTAGTAGATCCAGTATTTTCAGCTGATGATGTTTTCTTTATGCAACTTACTTTGCCAGTAGCTAGTTTTGATGCATTAAAGAACAATTATCGTCCTAATGCTAATAATGCTGCTCCGGTAGCTGGAGAAGCATCTTTAGGTGGAACTGATTTGAACGCTCCAGTGGCACCAAATCCAGCAGAATCTATGGTTCCACCAATGCCATCAGCGCCAGTGATGCCTACGGCTGGGGATGTTAGTCAACCAGTAAGTCCTGAGGTTCCAGTAGCACCTGTGGCACCAGCAACTCCTAATGTAGCGGAAAGTGTACAACCAACTTCGCCGGTAGCACCGGTTATGCCTAGTGCTCCTGTTCAACAAAACGTTGCACCAGTAATGCCAGAACCAATGCCACAAGAACCCGTTACACCAGTGGTGCCAACTCCAGAACCTGTACCTAGTGTTGAACCTATTCCGGAACCAGCGATAGAAAACAGTCAAACACCTGTCGATTTTACTGCTGATAAAGAAGCCTTCTTAAAAGCTTGTGAAAATATGTTTGATGCTTTAGTTGCAAAATTTAAAAACTAATCAAAATATGGTCTAATGGCCATGTTTTTTTTATATATTTTAGTATGAAAGCAACGATAAAATATTACTATAATATCGATGTTGATAATTTAGAGGAAAATAATGGCAAATATCATTTTAGGTGGCAAAATCGTGATTTCTTTTTTGTGTTTTATAATCGTAACTTAGAAGAATTAGAAGATATATTGTTATGTGTTCAAAATATGCGGGAAAAAGGAATATTAGTTAACGATATATTTTTAAATAGAAATAACTCTTATTTGACTAAAGTTAATGAATATAATTACATACTAATGGCTGTTACAAATTATGATGAAATTTATGATATTTTTGATATTGTAAATATTACAAGCAAGTTAAAGTTAAATTCACAAAGTTCAAAACTGTACCGTAATAATTGGGGCAACTTGTGGATGCAAAAGGTCGATTATTTTGAATATCAAATTAGAGAATTGGGATTAAATAAAATTGTTACTAAAGATTCTTTTAGTTATTATATAGGGTTAGCAGAGAATGCTATTAGTTATGTAAATAATAGTAATTTTAAATATCCTAGAGAGAATGTTAGTGTCGTTTTAGCTCATCGACGTGTATTTTATCCAAATTATAAACTTAATTTTATGAATCCTTTATCTTTTATTTTTGATTTAAGAGTTCGTGATATTGCTGAATATTTAAAGGCTATGTTTTTTGAAGTTGAAGATACTCAAGAAGTTTTGGAAGATTTGAAAGCATATTTAAAAATTCAACATTTGACATATTATGAGGCAAGTATGCTTTATGCGCGTTTATTGTATCCGTCGTATTATTTTGATATATATGAAGATGTTATGAATAATGATCGTAATGAAGAGGATTTAGTTAGTATAGTTAGTAAATGTAGTAGTTATGAATTATTTTTAAAAGAAGCATATTTAGAAATTTCTAAATATGCTCCGATTGAAAAAGTTGATTGGCTTATAAATTGATGTTGATAACTCCTTCAAGTTCGGGAACTTCGGCTTTGAAAAATTCGAAAATTCCATCGTTTATTGTGTTATCTTGATACATACAATTTTGGCAAGATCCTGATAGTTTAATATATAAATAATTATCTTCGTATTTAACAAATTCGATATCCCCGCCATCCATTATTAGAAATGGCCTAATTTGGTCTATCATTTCTTTTAATTTTTCTTCCATACACTTTTCACCAATAATTATTATAATGCTTTAGTGTTGTTAAGTAAAGAATTTAATGTTATACTAAATTTAGTTAAGAGGTGGAAAATGCCGAAGTATAAAGTTGGTGATATTATAGAGTGTAAAGTCAGTGGAATTACTGATTATGGCTTTTTTGTTAAAGTGGATTCTGAATTTTCGGGATTGTGTCATATTTCGGAAATGTCAAATGATTTTGTCAAAGATGTAAATGATTTTGTCCATATTGGAGAAATTGTTTACTGCCAAATTTTAGATATCGATTATGAAATTAAACAAATGAAGATGTCAATTAAAAATATTTATTATAAGACTGAAGATGATGGTATGCATATTGTAGAATCTAGAAAAGGTTTTTTGCCACTTAAAAATATGTTGCCAATATGGATAGATGAAAAAATGAAAGAATATGAAAAGCAAAAAAAATAAACTGGATTTTATTCCAGTTTTAATTTTTAATTGGTGCCCAAGGCCGGACTTGAACCGGCACGAGTTGTTATACCCGCAGGATTTTCTTACTACTATAGTTTTCACTACCATAAAATGTTTGTAGTCTGGACTTTCTCTTTACCGTATCTTATGACTTAGGTATTGCCCGTCAAGTCTC
>CALVVJ010000051.1 GCA_944363835.1 uncultured Bacilli bacterium
GGATGAGAAATAAAGATGTAATCTTATATTTGGGATTATGGGAAAATCTTAATAATTAAAACTTCAAAGGTCACGAATTCGAGACCTTTATGAATGAAGCTGGTAAAAATAGTTTTTATATGTCACCTCAAAAATGGATAAAAGAAACAAATGCTATTGGCATAATATCAAAGTCTGGAAATAACGGAGGAACATATGCTCATTCGGATATTGCATTTGAATTTGCCAGTTGGTTATCTCCAGAATTTAAATTATATTTAATTACTGAATTTGAAAGATTAAAGAAAAATGAAGCATATCAAAATAAAATTGAATGGCATGCTAATCGAGTTTTAGCCAAAGCTAATTATTTAGTTCATACCAATGCTATTAAAAATGTAATTGTTCCCACATTAACGGATAAGCAAAAACGCTTTATATATGCTGATGAAGCTGACATATTAAATGTTGCTTTATTTGGAATGACCGCCAAGGAATGGCGTGAAAGTAATCCCAAACTAGCAGATAATGGCAATATAAGGGATTATACAGATTTATTACATTTAGTAATTTTAAATAATTTGGAAAATATAAATGCTGAATTAATAAAGATGAACATACCCCAAAGTGAAAGACTTATTAGATTAAATGCTACTGCTCGAAAACAAATAGAACTTCTCCAAAATAATAAGAATATAAAAGTACTGGATAAATTAAAAGTAATTGAATAATAAAAGCATTACGTTATAAAATACAAAAATGTTACCATAATAATAATGGTGATATTTTTATGTATAAAAGTAGTGATTATTACTATAAAGGCTATGATGTAACTAATACCAATCGCTTAGAGAGATTAAAAATGGAATATTCTAATCCTTATGGTTATAATTTAGAAAGTAATTCTAGAAGAGTAATAAACTATGATATTTTAGCAACTCATACTAATCAAAATGACGTAAAAAATAAGGATTTTATTGGAAAAAGATAGTAAAAATATCTTTTTTTTTGTATAATAGAGAAGAGGTGGAAGAAATGAATTTATTATCAGTAAATGCTGGATCTTCGTCACTTAAATTTACGTTGATTGAAATGCCAGCGCAAAATGTAATTGCTAGTGGTCTATTTGAAAAAATCGGTCTTGCAGGAAGTTTTTATACTATTAAATATAATGGTGAAAAATACACTCGTGAAGTCGAAATGGTAGACCATTCAGTAGCAGTAAAAGTTTTAATGGAAGAATTAATTAATTTAAATATTATTAGTTCTTTAAGTGAAATTGAAGGAGTAGGACATCGCATAGTTCATGGTGGTCAAGAATTTACTTCCTCAGTTATATTAACTGAAGATGTATTAAATCGTATCGCAAAATACAATGACTTGGCACCGCTTCATAATCCTGCCAATATTATGGGAGTAAAAGCCTTCATGAAAGCTCTACCAAATTCTATTCAAGTTGGAGTTTTTGATACATCTTTCCATACATCAATGGCTGAAACTGAATATTTATATCCGGTACCATATGAATGGTATGAAAAATATCAAGTTCGTAAATATGGTTTCCACGGAACTTCTCATCGTTTTATTAACAAAACAATAAGTGAATATTTAAAAAGAGATGATTTAAAAGTTATTTCTTGTCATATTGGAAATGGTGGTTCTCTTGCAGCAATTAATAGTGGTAAAGTTGTAGATACTTCCATGGGATTTACACCTTTAGCAGGTATTATGATGGGTACTCGTTCCGGAGATGTTGATGCAAGTATTCTAGAATACATGAATAAGAAGACTGGTAAAAGTCTTGAAGAACTTACTAATGAACTTAACAAAAAAAGTGGCTTACTAGGAGTAAGTGGCATAAGTAGTGATTCTAGAGATATTGAAACAGCAGCTGCTGAAGGTAACGAAAGAGCAATTCTTGCTCAAGAAATTTATGCTCAAAAGATTGCTAATTATATTGCTATGTATAATAATATCCTTGGTGGTGCTGATGTTATATGCTTAACTGCTGGTGTTGGAGAAAACAGTAAAATAATGCGTAAGATGATTATTGAACGTGTTTCTTCACTAGGTATTAAACTTGATGAAACTAAGAATGATTTCCGTGGTGAATTCCGTCTTATTTCTACTGAAGACTCTAAAATACCAGTTTATGTTGTTCCAACAAATGAAGAATTGATGATTGCCATGGATACGATGGATTTAGCATCTCAAAGTGAATAGAAAGTGGTGAGTATAATTAAAAGAGAATTATACAAAAAGATATTTAAAATTATTAAAGATTATGATGAAATCGTTTTAGCAAGACACATTGGCCCTGATCCAGATGCTATAGCTAGTCAAATTGCTTTAAGAGATTCAATTCGTTTGACTTTTCCTAATAAGCAAGTCTATGCTGTCGGAGCAGGTGTTTCTAAATTCAAATACTTAGGTAGTTTGGATAAGCCAAATTTAAATGAATTGCAAAATGCTTTATTGATTGTCTTAGATGTCCCTAATTTCTTTCGGATTGATGGTATTGAAGGTTTGGAATATAAAGCTATTCTAAAAATAGATCATCATCCTGCCGAAGATATCATCGGCGATGTCGATTGGACTGATGATTCTATGTCTAGTACTTGTGAAATGATAGCTAATCTTATTATGGAAACAAAACTGGTATTAGATCAAAAAATTGCGGAGAATCTATATATTGGTATGGTATTTGATAGCGACCGTTTCTTACTTCAAAATACTAGTACTGAAACATTTAAAACCGTCTATAATTTACTTACCATTAGCCAAATAGATTTTGTCCCATTATATGACAATCTATATGAAAGAAGCATTGTTGAAGAAAAATTTCGGGCCTATCTAATCAATCATATTGAAATAAGTGATAATCACTTTGGTTATATTTTTGTTTCCGCTGATATTTTAAAAAAGTATAACGTGGAAGCAACTATAGTGTCAAATCAAGTTAATGATTTTTATTTCATTAAAGAACTCATCTGCTGGATGTTCGTTGTGTATGATGAACGTAATGAAATTTATAAAGCTAATATTAGAAGTCGAGGGCCAGTAATTAATGAAGTAGCTAGTAAATATAACGGCGGTGGTCATAAATTTGCTTCTGGCTGTCGTTCTAAAGATTATAAAGATATGGAAAATTTGGCTAAAGATTTAGATGAAGCTTGTCAAAAATATATAACGGAAGAAAACTTATGAAAATAACTAAAATAATTAAGAAAAGAAATAATCAATATCAAATATTACTTAGTGATAATACTTCACTAAGTTTTTATGATGATACGATAATCCATTTTAATCTTTTAGCCAAAAAAGACTTTAGTGAAGAAGAATTAAAAAACATAATTAAATATAATAACGATTCTTCTGCTTATTATAAAGCCTTATCATATTTAAAAAGTAAACTTCGGACTAAAAAAGAAGTAATAACTAAATTAAAAAATTTAGGATATAGTGAAGATATAATTGCTAAAACTATTCAAAAACTTATAGTTCAAAAGTATTTAAATGACGAATTATATATTACTAGTTATATTGCTGATCAAGTTAATTTAACACTAAAAGGCCCCAAAAAGATTATGCAAGAACTAGTTAAACTAGGTTTTAAAGAAGATTTAATTAAGTCATATCTAAATAAATATGATAAAGAAATATGGCAAGAAAAAATAGAAAAATTTATTGCCAAAAAAATAAAGAGTAATCATAATTTATCCCAAAAACTTTTAATTGCTAAATTAAAAACAGATTTAATCAATTTAGGATACAACTCTGAATTAGTTGGTAAAATTGTAACAAGCATAGACTATCCAGCGGATGATGCCATCTTAACTAAAGAAATAAATAAAGCATATCGCAAGTATAGTAAAAAATATAAAGATAAAGAATTGGAATTTAAAATAAAAAGTTACTTATATGCTAAAGGCTTTAATAGTAATGTAAATATTAGTGATTATATAGACTAATTGCGGATTATTATGATATAATTTTTCTTAGATAGCAGGTGAATTGAATGAAACTAAAGGTTATATTATTATCTATTTTCTTATTGCTACTTTGTGGTTGTGAGGACTGGGACGATATTTACAGTGAGTATAGTGATGTATTAGATAAAGGATTTACTTGTAGTTATACTCTTGTTGGTGAAGCCGAACCTGGTAATGGATTAAAAAGCCTAACTTTTAAAGGAAACAACAAAGGAATTTATGTTTCTTATAATGGTGGGGCCAATAACTTATTAATTAATAGCGATAATGATTATGAAAATTTTCATGATATAAATGGTTTTTATGCTTATTACAATAATTTTGATTATAGTTCATTCTTAAAAGATTATGCTGAAACTAGCACTTGTCCAAGTAATATTTATTTATATGTTAATAGTGAATATTATTTTGATGAAATATGTCCAAGTGATCAAATTTGTTATACATATTCTACTAAGAACTCTTCAGGTAATAATCAAAATTCTGATGAAACAGATACTCCGGATGCTGGAAAATGTCATATTGAAAGTGCTATAGATTGTAAAACTTATCGTAAAAATTTATCAAATAAAACAGTTTATATTGAATTAGGGTATGAAAAACTTGCCGATGGCAGTGTAGGACGTTATTTTATTGTCACTGACCAATCATCTATGTATGGTGGAGCAGTTGCTCGGGATAGTGATGGTTTAGTAACTGTATTTGGTCAAGATACCTATATGATTGAACATCCTGAAAAGATTTATAGCAATAGTAATGGTACTTATACATATTCTGATATAAAAATAAATATGACCAATAGTGGTTATTCTAATGTCTATTATATTGCTTCGACAACCGATGATGAAGCAATCGGCGATTATAATCAAGGTTCAGCTAATGAATATAATCCTGATACCGGAGAAGAATTTATTCCAGAATCTCCTGACTTAGAAATTGAAGAAATTAATTTCTGCGAAGAAAAGGGCGTATTAAAAACATTTCAAATAGTAGGATACATCTTATTTATAGCTAAAATAATAGTTCCTTTATTATTGATAATATTAGGAACCATAGATTTTGCTAAAGCTACAATATCAAGTGATGATAAGGCTCCAAAAGATGCAGTGATATCGCTGATAAAAAGAGTCCTAATTGCAGTTATTATTTTCTTGATTCCAACGATTTTAGACTTTTTATTATCTTTAGTAAATGGTGCCTCCGAGGCTTTTAAAGATTCAGAATTTACTAATTGCACCGATTGCTTATTCGACCCATTTGGTGATTGTGAGGCTACTGATTCCTTTCAGTAGTCTTTTTTAATATTACAGATTTAAAAAGTTAGGTAAATAGTTTATAATATAAGAGTGATGGAAGGATGTCAACATATGCTTAAGAGTATAAAAATTTTAATAATACTTATAACGCTATTTATGCTAAGTGGTTGCGGGGAAGAGGAGTATCAAGATTATATGGATGCCATTGGAGATGGGGCAACATGTGTTTATTATCCTTATGGCGAAAATCAATTTTCCCGAGACTTAAGCAATATAACATTTACTGCTGATGAAACAGGACTTAGTGTTATTTATAAGTTAACAAATGGCTCAAGTGTTACAGAAAATTATATTACAATAGAATATGATAGTTCTGGAAATTTTAAAAGTATTAAAGAAAATGAAAATCATAATGTTGGTGATTATAAATTTAGTTTTAGTAATTTTACTCTTCAAAATTTTTTCAACAATTTTAAAAACTACGGTAATAAGTGTCAACAATATATTTATTTATACGATAATCGTAGCAAATACTTATTTTATGAGACGAAATACAGTCAATTAAGTGATAACTTGATGTATACTTTTTCTACTGAATCGCCATCGACTAATCCAGATAAAGATGAAGGTGGAAGTGCTAATTCATGTGAGAATGCTCAAGCTTCTGATTGTAAAAAGTATACAGTTAGCACTTATCTTGATGGTGATGTTACTATTGAATTAGGACACGCCAATAATATGAATTATTATATGGTTTATAACGGCAAATCTAGTGGTATTGATTATAATTATAATGACACGGATAGTGCTGGGGTAAAAATTGGCTCATACAATTTTATGGTTAGAGCGAACGATTGGTCAAATCTTTTCCCAACATCAACTACTTATGCAAATGAATTATATATCGATGAAAAAAGCTTAGCAGGTTCAATTGTAGCCCATATAACTGTTGCTGGTAGTCAAACTATAACTGATTATGAAATGTTTGGGACTCCCCAAGATGCTGGAATATCACCCTCAATAAATAAAGAAGAACAATCAACTACAATGCCTGACTTAGAAATTGAAGAAATTAATTTCTGCGAAGAAAAGGGCGTATTAAAAACATTTCAAATAGTAGGATATATCTTATTTATAGCTAAAATAATAGTTCCTTTATTATTGATAATATTAGGAACCATAGATTTTGCTAAAGCTACAATATCAAGTGATGATAAGGCCCCAAAAGATGCAATGATATCGCTGATAAAAAGAGTCCTAATTGCAGTTATTATTTTCTTGATTCCGACGATTTTAGACTTTTTATTATCTTTAGTAAATGGTGCCTCCGAGGCTTTTAAAGATTCAGAATTTACTAATTGTACCGATTGCTTATTCGACCCATTTGGTGATTGCCAAGCTACTGATTCCTTTCAGTAGCCACAAAAAAACACTAGTTTTATCTAGTGCTTTTTAATTTGAATTACTTGAAGATTGTTGAATTTGTAATAATAGATTTTGAATATAGTTTGAATATTGTCTATTTATTTCATCATCTTGAATTTCCATGCCATATTCTCGACGATAATGTTGTAAAGCATTAATTCCTGCATCATCATTATTTTGAATATAATCTTCTGATAAAGTTTGAATTATTTCGTCTTTTAGATCATCTAATTTTTCTTTTTCATAACTCTTTATTTTTAATATTACATGATATCCTAGTTCAGAAGTAATTACTTCAGTAGAATATTCACCATCTTTAAGTTCTTCAGCTGCAGCAATTAATTCATCATATTTACCATCAGAGTCACCATAATTAATTCTTCCCAAAGAACCATTATCTTCTTTTGAATCTTCATCTTCACTATATTCTTTAACAAGTTCTCCGAATACTTCTTCAATGTCTTCACCATTTGCTTTAGCTTCATCAAGTTTACTTATGATATCTTCTACTTCTGCTTTTGCCTTTTCTTCTGCTTCATCAGTTTCTTCATCGGTTGCATCTTCGTCGATATTTGGAGTAACTAATATGTGAGCGATTTCAATATCACCAATAACATCATTATTATAATAATCTTCAATTTGTTCATCAGTTATTTGGTCTTTAGCATATTCTTCAATTGCATGACTTTGAAGCATTGTCAAATACCAGTAATCTCTAAAAGCATCCATTGTTTGAAATCCATAAGTACTTAATACTTTTTCTTCACTACCTAAAGATTCAACATAAGCATCTACATAATAATCACCACGATCTTTAGCTTCATCTACATAATCAGCAAATTCATGTTCCAAAACATAAGTATCAATCATAGTAATTAATGCTTGTAAACCATAGTCGTCTTTAATTACTTGATAAAAGTCATCAACACTAATCATATCTCCATTTTCAAAAGAAACGATAGCTTCTTGACCATTTTCTAGAGTAGGAACTTTGCCACAACCACTAGCTAATAATAAAATAGCACATAATCCAATTATTTTTTTCTTCATAAATATCTCCTTTTCCAGAAATATTATAGCAAGAAATATAATTAAATACAAGAAAATCACTATATTTTCACAGGAAAAAGCACTCACACTTCTATAAACTTACCATAATATACTAATGAAAAGACAAATAAAGGAGGTTCGTTTATGAATCATTGTGGAAATGGCCTAGGTGCTGCTATAATTTTAGTATTATTTATTCTTTTAATAATTATAGTAGGGGCCTTTATTTAAATAGATTAAAGGAGGGTTAAAATGAGTTGTCCAAAAAATAATTGTGACCCATGCGGTGGCAACAGTGGATTTACTGCAAATTACGCATTCATAGTGTTAATATTGTTTATCTTACTTGCCATTATTTGGGGCGGGTCATTTTATTAAAGAGGGTTACCTCTTTTTTTTGATGTTATTTTATGAGATAATATTTCTACGGAGGTTATTATATGTTAAAAGTAGAAAATATCACTAAAAAATATGGCGATAATGTGGCAGTTGATAATCTATCATTTACCGTCGACGAGGGTGAAATATTTGGCCTTCTTGGGGAAAATGGCGCCGGCAAAACCACAACATTTCGTATTATCATGGGGTTACTTGAACCAAATGAAGGAAAAGTTACATTGGATGGTAAAAAAATCGATTACAACGAAACTGATTATATTGGTTTTGTTACCGAAGAGAGAAGTTTACTTACTAAATTAAGTGTCCAAGAACAAATTGAATTTTATGGTACCTTAAAAGGTTTGGATAAAAAAAACATTACTGAGAGATTAGACTACTGGTTAGAACGTTTTGAAATAACTTCTTATAAAGACCGTAAGATTAAAGAATTATCTAAAGGTAACCAACAAAAAATCCAATTTATCTCAGCCATTATTAATGAACCAAAATTATTAATATTAGATGAACCGTTCACCGGACTTGATCCTATAAATGTTAAACTTATGAAAGAAGCTATTTATTCTTTAAAGGAAAAAGGCTGTTCGATAATATTCTCTTCTCATCAAATGGAGTATATAGAAGATTTTTGTGAAAAATTAATATTGTTAGTAAAAGGAAAATCTATTTTAAATGGTAAACTGGCTGATATCAAAGAATCATATGCTAAGAAAAACATCTTAATTAAAGGTAATGATATTGATATTACTGCTATAAAGAAGATAAAAGGGGTAATAAGTGTTGAAAATACTCGCGGAGAATATTTAATAAAGGTTGAAAACAAAAGCGTTGCTCCAAAAGTATTTGCTCTCGTTAAAAACAGTGAGATAACTAAATATGATGTAGTTGAACCTACGTTAAATGAAATATTTATTGAAGCAGTCGGAGGTATTCATGAATAAGAAATTTTGGTATTTAACTAAGCTTAGTTTTAATAAAAAAGTAAAATCTAAATGGTTTATTGCTACGAATATTATTCTTTTAATAGCCATAGTTGTATTACTAAATATTTCTAGTATTATCGA
>CALVVJ010000052.1 GCA_944363835.1 uncultured Bacilli bacterium
TTCATGTCTTACTTCTTCTAAAGCCACATATCTTCTACATCTTGTATAATTAATAAAATCCGTTTTAGTTACTGCCATAAATCCCCTATGCTAAGACTTGAGCTGTTATTTTATCATCATCATTTGTAATTTTTACTCGTAAATCATTTAAAGTTTCTTCGCTATTTCTTGGATCAGCCACAACACCTTCGCTTGTACAAACAACCACATTGTTTTCAGCCAATTCTTCCACGGTCATATAAATGTCCTTACTTTCTGTAAATAATTCCGTATGAGCTGAGGCATATACTTCTGCTTGTTCTTCAATAGAAGCAATCTTCAAATTATATAAATCTTCCTCATAATTAACATCAAAATTATAAGAAAGCATATTAGCTACCACAAAATAACCAACCGTAAAAACAGCAATAACTACAATAAGTTCTACTGTTGAATAACCCTTTTTATTCTTCATTGTTCACCTCCAATTTTGTAAATCCCCTATATTCCCATAAAGGAAATTCTAATCTAATCTTCATAACTTCTTCTAACATTTTTTGCTTTAATTTATCCCCTTTAAACTCAAATAACGTTATAATAGTTTCTTCTAATTCTTTCTTAGCTTTTTCTTCTTCATTTAATGAATTATATAAATAAGGTATAACTATATTCCTATCGACAAATTCAATATCACTATTTCTAAATACATAATTATTTTTAAGCATCTTAATGAATCTTTTATAACTCTTTATACCATGATGATATGTACTATTTCCCATTTCAACAAATTCTTTATTAGTAAACATTTTATATTTATCATTCTTAACATAACTATTAATTCTTTTTTTGCTAGTTAACTTATTACTCATTATCTTTTTATTATCAATTGTATAATCTTTCTTATAATAATATTCTAATTTAGGAATTATTTGTTCATGATTTTCTATATCACTCACAATAATATCAAAATATTTTTTACTAACTACCCCATATGCTATAATTATTCCATCAACTAACTTATATATTCTATTCCAAGTTTTTACATATTTAACAACATCTTTATTCTTAATTAAGCTTTTAAATAAAGCATTAATATCCCATGACATCATTAATTCTTGTTCTTGGAATAATATTTCTTTTTCCAATAAATGATTAATAAAGTCTCTATTATCTTTTAAAAATTCATCATTTACTTTCTTAAAAACTAAATGTTTTAAAATATTGAAATCACTTAAATCCAATGACATAATCCAACACTTAAAATAATCATCTTTGATTTCCTTAATTTTAAGTATCATATCATCTTTTTTTAATTTTTTACTATTAACAATTTCTAAATTAAAAATATTCGCTAAATTATTATAATCATCAATAATATTTTGCAACTTCTCTTTGCTTAATTTTTGTAAATAATCTTGATACTCACCAAATATATTCACTATATTTCACCTCATCGTATACTATTATATAATAAAATCATCAAGTTTTCCATGGTAATTAAAAGAAAAAAGAGAATTTAATCTCTTTTCATATCAACTACTAATTGTTCAACTACTCTTCTCATATATGAAATATAGTTATAGTAAGCCCAAGGAATATTATACATTTCCATAAAAGAAATCGCTTCTTCTTTCATTTCTTGAGTTATTTCAATACCTTTAATAACCAATCTCCGGAGTTTGACACTTGTTGCTTTTGCTAATATGGATTCAGCCCTTTTACAATAAGGCTTTTTTTATGTCAAGTTTCTTTTATATTTTTGTTGTACATTGCTATACAATGTGATATAATTATCTTAGAAAGTAGGTAGTATTGTGTATGTATCTTAAAGCTTGCCCTGGTTATAAAAATAAAATTTATTTATCTTTTGTTCAAGGTTATCGCGATGAATCTGGTAAAGCAAAGCAAAAAACTATTGAAAAAATTGGCTATTTAGAAGATCTAGAAAAAATATATGATGACCCAATCGCTCATTTTAAAGAAATTGCCAAACAACGAAATGCTGAAGAAATTAATGAACTTGTTATCAAAAATTTAAACACTAAAATTATTGATGAATCTTATCCTAGAAAAAATCTTGGCTATATAATTCCTAAAAAAATATATAAAGAATTAGGAATCAATGAATTTCTTAAAGAAAAAAGTTCTAAACTTAAAATTGAATATAACTTGCACGACATTTTTGAATTGCTAGTTTATTCTAGAATATTATTTCCAAATAGCAAATTATCTACATACAATCATAAAGATTTGTATTTTGAAAATTATGATTTCTCTGAAAAAAATATGTATCGCTCTTTTGATTATTTAGCAAATTATAAAGATGAAATTTTAAAACTTTGTTGGAATAATACTAAAAATCTATATAATCGTGATACATCTAATACTTATTATGACACTACAAATTATTATTTTGAAATTTCTTATAATGATGAAGATAAATTAGATGAAAATGGCAATGTTATTGAAAAAGGATTAAGAAAAAAAGGCCCAAGTAAAGAACATAGAAAATCTCCGATTGTACAAATGGGACTTCTTATGGATAACAACGGTTTACCTATGTATTATGATTTGTTTCCTGGAAATGAATCAGAAAAAACACAAATGCGTCCTACCTTAAAAAAGACTAAAGCCAAATTCGATATAGGAAGAACAGTCATAGTGGCAGATCGAGGACAAAATACTAGTGATAACACTGTATTTATTGCTGGAAAAAATGATGATGACAAAACCAATCACGATGGTTATGTTTATGGTCAAAGCATAATCGGTGCTGATGAAGAATTTAAAAATTGGGCCGTTGATCAAGAAGGATTTATCACAGATATTATTCTTGATGAAGATAACAACGAGATACACTTTAAACACAAATTTCGAATTTTTGCTAAAGATGTTCAAATAAAGAAAGATAACCAAAGAACAATTAAATATCAAATATATCAAAAACAAATGGTTTATTATTCCCAAAAGTATGCTGATAAACAAAGACACGAAAGAGAATTAGCAATTTTAAAAGCAAAAGACTTAATTGCAAATCCTGGAAAATATACACAAGCTACTTCTTATGGATGCACTAAATATATAAATAATATAAGTTTCAATAAAAAAACTGGTGAAGTTGCTAATGATTCAGACTTATCATTAAATTTAGAAAGAATAAAAAATGAAGAAAAATTTGATGGTTATTACTCTATCGTAACTAGTGAAAAACACTTGAGTGATAAAGAAATAAGGGACATATATAAGGGCTTGTGGAAAATAGAAGAAACATTTAAAATCACTAAATCGGAATTAGAAACTAGACCCGTATTTGTGTGGACACCAGAGAGCATTGAAGTACATTTTCTCAGTTGTTTTATTGCTCTATTAATCATCAGATTATTAGAGCAAAAAACAAATAGAAAATATTCCAATCATTATATAATAAATTCTTTAAAAAAATATTCTAGCACTAAAATAGAACACAATATTTATTTGCAAGATTTTAGGAATGATGTTATTAAAGATTTAGAAAAAATATTTAACATAGATTTATCTCATAAATACTTAACTTTATCTCAAATCAAAAAACTTTTAAATTTCTAAAAATTTTTTTCATTGTACAACATTTAAAAAATGAGCAATCCCAGTATCTACTTGGCTTTGCTCATTTTTACTGTCAAAGAAAAGTTATATAATAAAATCATCAAGTTTTCCATGGTAATTAAAAGAAAAAAGAGAATTTAATCTCTTTTCATATCAACTACTAATTGTTCAACTACTCTTCTCATATATGAAATATAGTTATAGTAAGCCCAAGGAATATTATACATTTCCATAAAAGAAATCGCTTCTTCTTTCATTTCTTGAGTTATTTCAATACCTTTAATAACCAATCTTTCTTTCATTATTTTTTCTACAAACTTATCTTTAGGCAATTTGACAACTAATGAATTATATTTAGAAATAAAAGAAATAATAACTCTTCTTTCGTGTGGACTCATAATGGTATTTTCTTTCAATACATTATAAAGTTTCTTCGGATCTATATCTGTAATTTCAAAATAATCCATTGGTTCTATCTTTCGAACTTCTCCATTATCCATTTCTATTCCATTTTCAAGCATTTCCACTAACCTATTTTTAAGTTCAGTCATATCTAATATTCTATTCATAACTTCCTCCACAAACACTATCATATCATAAATCTCTTCAATTAGCAAAAGAAGAAAAAAAGATGAGAATAAACTCATCAAAATATATTACCTAACAACAACCACGATCATATACATTTTCACAAACATTTTCTTCACAATAAGTATATTCTGGTCTATAAGTATGTCTATAAACATGGTGATTAATTATTCTTGTATTACATGGCATAATGTGAGGTACATCATAACAAATATACCGGTGACACACTCTTTCTTGTGGGCATTCATAAATTGGCATCATATTGCATCCACAACAACCCATTCCAGGCATATCCATCATCATTCCCGAAGTGCAAGCCGCTCCATCCATTCCTGTTTGCATATTTGTTTTATCATAACTTTTCTTAGTTTCTGTTTCATAAGTCTTCGATTCATTAAAATAATTCATATCTTCATTCCTCTCTTTCTAGTGTATCCTATGACTAATTTTAAAATTTGTCTAGGATATCGCACAAAAAAAGCAACTATTTTTTAGCTGCTTTTGTTTCCTTAGGAAATAAAAATTCTCTCGAATTATAATAATATTGACAACCTGATACAACTGATAAAACTGTTGCTGCAATTAAGAATAAATCAGCAAGTGGGAAATTAATAAGTTCGAATGGTAAGTTATAAAATAATATTAACGTTACCCCACACATCATACAAATAGTTTTTAGTTTTCCCATAATTGATGCCGCCACAACTTTACCATGATTACCAGAAATCATCTTACAAGAATCCACTACAATATCTCTTGTAATAATAACTACTGGAATAATTATTGAAATGATTCTTTCATAAGCCAAAATAATCAACAAACCATTTACTAATATTTTATCCGCAATAGCATCCGCTACTTTACCAAAATCTGTTACTTGATTATTTTTTCTTGCCAAATAACCATCTAAGAAATCTGATAAAGAGGCTACAAGAAATAACACACCAACAATTACATATTTAATATCGACGACAACATTACCAATATTATACTTTGGCCATTCAACTCCTAAAGAATACCAAGGAATTAACAAAATAACCAAAATCAAAACCGATAAAATAATTCTTGCAATCGTAATCTTATTTGGCAAATTCATATTTTTCATATACTCCCTACCTTCTATAACTAATCGTATCAGCAATATTTCTATTAATTGTAACTTGCTTTACTGACCAAAAAATTGCTGCAATAATCATCAAAAATATAACAACATAGACAACAATATATACCCAATTATTATATTTTTTCTTTTCTTTAGTATATGGAGAAGCAACTTTCTCATCTTTTTTTTCTTCTCTAATTTTTAACTCAATAGTCTTTTCAATCTCTTTAATAGGTATTTTAGAAGTATATTCAAACATATATTCATTAAATTCATCGATTAAACTAGCTTCATCTAAACCTAAATATTTAGCATAACTAGCAATATAATCCTTTAACTCAAATATATCTTTAAATGCTCCCGTTCTACCATCTTCAATATTCTCGAGTATTTCCGGTTTTATACTCAAATCCTTACTTGCTTCATTCAAACTAACACCCGAAGATTCTCTCGCATATTTGAGGGCTTCACCGATCTCGTTCAAAACTTTCCACTCCTTTTTTATGAAAATAAAAAAATAATTTTAATAAGCCATGTTCTGTACTCTACTTACGTAAAGTGGCAAATATTTATCTCCTTATAAAGGCTCTCCCTTTGTTTAATTCCTCAGTTCAAGCTCCCCTACCAAAATTTGGGTTTCTCACTCGTGGGGTTTACCGCGTTCCACTCACTCCGTTTCCAAAGTGACTCGTCTCTATGGCACTTTTATATCTACTAAAACCATCAAACAGGTTTCCTCGAAGCCGTTAGCTTACGCTACCCTAAGTTATTGTTTCCTTAGGCACGAACACTACAATCAATCGCAGATTGTGTGAGCATGGACTTTCCTCTACATAACTTACTTATGCAGCATTTGCCTAAAAATTATTCATTATTTCCATATACTACTTTTTCTAACTGACTAATTCTTTTTAGAAGGTCGACATTATTAGCACTTCTAGAAGGCACTTCACTATTGCTTGATGCCACTTCTTGCAAACGTCTAATTTCTTGCTTCAACTTAATATTATCATCAGTCAAATCTTTGATGTTCTTTTCTAAATGTTTTATAATATTTGAATATTCTGTATAATCCCTAATAACCATATCTAAAAATTTATCCACTTCTTGAGGCCGATATCCTCTCGCATCAATTTTAAATTCCTTTTCTAAAATTTCTTGGGGAGTCAAATATAATCTATCACTATACAAAACATTCACCTTCTAACACTAAAAATTATATACTATTTTTTAGTGTTTTGTCAATATATGTCCAACTACCAAAATAAGTCATTTTTTCTTCTTTTTCGTTTTTACCAAATAAGTATTTATAATTGCCATATTCACTTTCCTTAACATTTCATTTATAAAATAATCAGGCCGCATTTTTATCACCATTTTTATTTTACTAAATAAAATTATTTATTGCAGCAATTTCGACAACAAAAGACATAATATTCTCTAAAGTCAAGAATTATATAATCACTTGTCACTTTTTAACTGTCAAGTCCAACACCTATCTACAAATCAGTTTCTAAATATGTTATAATTATAAAGGTGATTTATTTTGTTATATCCAAATAACATTAAAAAGACCTATACTAAAATTACCAACTATAGTAATCGTGGTATGGACTTAGAATATTTAATCGAACAAGCTAATGAATATTATATTGATAATGATATAGCATATATATATAAAAAGCCTACTCCTATCGGAGTTACTAAAGTAACCTATAGTTCTAAAGGTAAAAGAATTCAAGATGGCTTTTATAAAACCCCATCAACTCTCGATTTCAACGGTCTTTATCAAGGCCATTACATTGAATTTGATGCTAAGGTTACCCAAAATAAAACGGCATTCCCTATCAGTAATGTTCATGAACATCAAATAAAACACATAAGAAATATTAATAATCATGGAGGAATAGTTTTTTTAGTAATAAAAATGAATGAAAAGTATTTCTTATTAATGGGGGATACTTTCTTAGCATTCATCGACAAAGAAAAAAGAAAAAGTATCCCCTATGAATATTTACTCGAAAATGCTTATGAAATAAAGTTAAGTTTAAAAGGTTTAGATTACCTAAGTACTTTAAATAAAATAATCGGAGGTTAACATGAAAAAAATAAAACTAGGTAAATTAAAAATTAAGAAAAAAGAAAGTAAAGCAAAAGATCCCAATAAAAAGCATAATGTAAAATCTATTGTTTTATCTGGATTACTCATTTGTGGAATTGCAGTAATTTCTATCGTATTAGTCTTTGCATTATACATTATAATTTCATCACCTGACTTTGATCGTGATAAATTATATGCTAAAGAATCATCAGTTCTTTATTACAAAGATGGTACAACAGAACTTGCTCGTCTTGGGGCCGAAGATCGTGTCTTAGTAACCTATGATGAACTTCCTCAAGTTTTAGTTGATGCTATCGTTGCTACTGAAGATTCCAGATTCTTCCAACACAAAGGTATGGATGTTGCCAGATTTCTAAAAGCTTCATTTGGTCAACTTTTAGGTAACAGTAGCGCCGGAGGTGCTTCAACCATAACCATGCAATTAGTAAAACAAGTTTATACCGATAATACTAGTTCAGGAATTAAAGGTATAATTCGTAAATTTACAGACATTTATATGGCAGTATTTAAAGTAGAAAGTAATTATACTAAAGAAGAAATATTAGAATTTTATGTCAATACTATGTGGTTCTCTGGTTCATCTAGTGTTAACACTGCAGGAATTTATGGTGTCGAATTAGCTAGCCAATATTATTTTGGCAAATCTGTTTCAGATTTAACTCTAGCAGAAGCTAGCATTATGGCAGGTATGTTTCAAAATCCATATAGACTAAATCCTTATACTAATCCCGAAGGCGTTAGAAATCGTCAAGAAATAGTCTTAAAACTAATGGTTCAACACGGTTATATAACTGAAGAAGAAAAAGATGCTGTATTAGAAATACCAATTGAATCACTCGTAATCGAAAGAGAATCAAGTAATGGTTCAAATCAAGCCGTCATTGACTATATAGTTAATGAAGTAACTGAAAAAACTGGCATGGACCCTCGAAATGTTCCAATGGAAATAGTAACCACAATCGATCTTGAAGTTCAAAATGTTATTAATCAATTAGAAACCGGTGAACTATATGAATTTCCTAATGATACTATTCAAGAAGGTATTGCCATTACTAGTACTACTGATGGTTCGATTGTAGCCCTATCTGGTGGAAGAAATTATACTGCCCGCGGCTTAAATAGAGCTGATGAAAGAAGACAACCCGGTTCGACAGCTAAACCAATATTTGACTACGGTCCATATATTGAATACTTAAACGGTGCACCATCTTCCCTATTCTTAGATGAAGAAACAACATATAGTAACGGAACATCAATCAAAAACTCAGATGGTAAATACATGGGACTTATAACTATGCGAACAGCATTAATCGAATCCCGAAACATTCCAGCATTAAAAGCCTTCCAAGCCGTTTATGCTGAAAATCCTGATTACATAAGTGACTTTGCCCATGGCTTAGGAATCGATTACGGTAGTACCTTATATGAATCTATGTCAATCGGTGGTTTTGAAGGTATCAGTCCAATCGAAATGAGTGCTGCTTATGCAACATTCGGTCGTGGTGGTTACTACATTGAACCATATTCCTTTACTAAAGCTACTATTGTAGAATCCGGAGAAGTATATGAATATAAATATGAAAAAGAACGCGTTATGAGCGAAGAAACAGCTTACTTAATTACCGATATTTTAGTATCAGCGGCAGAAAATGGTGTCGGTGGTGTTTCTGTAAGTGGTACAACTATTGCTGCCAAATCTGGTACTTCTAACGTCG
>CALVVJ010000053.1 GCA_944363835.1 uncultured Bacilli bacterium
ACTCTTGCACATTCCCAAGCAAATATTTGATAATTATAATTCATTTGTTCAAAAAAGTCATTTTTCATATTATCATCTCCAAGTTCTAGCCACAAAAAAACCATGGCTTACGACTTGAGAGCGCAAAAACCATGGCTAAACACCACTTAATCTTGATAAGCGCTCCGTATCTTTTGATACGACAGTGAATTATATATTTTATAATTCCCCAGAAAAGAAGATATAACAGCATAATCTTCTAAACTTCGGCAGCATTTCCTTTCATAATTTAACAATAGCTGTTTAATTAAATTATTACTCTTAAAGGCTGCGACCTCTTTCAAGTGCTTTTAATTTTAACATTAATACAAGCCGCTGTCAAGCAATTGACAGAGATAATTACTCGTGTTAAAATAAAAGCACTCATTAAAAAAGGGGGACTTTATATGACTGGTATTATTGGAAATGACAAAGCGATTGAGTTTCAGTCGACACTTTTAAAAATAAAAATGATGCTTAATAGTTTGGAAAGTATTGGCCTTGACATTAGTCCTTATGAAGAAATATTAGAAAAAATTGAACAAGCAAGCAAAAACATCAAAATGTCTGGTGATGATACAACATTATTTTCTAGTGATATAGCAGGAATGGATTATGCTAAATTGACAGCTAAATTGCAAGAATTAGAAAGTAGATTAAAAGAATATGAAATCTACTTTAAATCTTTTAATTATGTCGATAGCGTTTCCTTAGTTGCCAATTACACTGTTGAAGAATTAAAGATAATTGCCAAAACTGTTATTAGTTTACTTAATAGTATAAATTATTCCAAAACAAGAATATATAAAACAGAAAAAAATGTCGTCGAAAAACTTTACAGTTTTGCTTATAAGATAATTAAATTAGAACTGAGTAGGAGCGGTAGTAGCCAAGTATTAGATTGGTGTAAAAACGATACCATTGCAGCTAACTTTATCAATCATGAAGTAGAAAAAGACCTAGCAAAGTTAAGTAAAGAAGAATTAAAAAATCCTATATTAAAAGAATGTATTGCTAGAGAAAAAGCCAAAGGTTTAGCATTTTCTTATTTGGATGAAACCTTAATTTTAAACTTAACTATTCAAAATAGCGACGAATTGCTAGATGAAATAAAAGAAGCATTGACTAATATTGCCAAAACACTAGAAGAAAATGAATATTGTCTTAATAGAAATGAAAAGAAATTAAAAGGATTAAATAAAGATATTAAAGAAGAAAAAGTTGCTTTCAAAAAAGCTGTAGTTGCAGATTCGTTGAAGTGTGTTGCTACTTTGTCTTTGATTGCTGGTATGCTTTTTGGAACTTATAAATTTGCCAAATTTATTACGAAAGTTGAATACTTGGATACCAAGAGTGAAGTTTTTTCGACTTCTCAAGTTGTTCAAACTCAAGCAAAAGAAGGTTATTTACCTAAAATTGATTCCAGTGATGCAGAGGTTGTAGATGAAACTATCACCACAACCAAAATTATTGAATATGGCCCTTGGGAAAAAGCATTTTTTAGTGATGTCTATTCTAGAGAAGTTGCGACTTTTGATGTAAGTGGCATTAATTATAGCAATTTAGAAGATTATCTCTCTTTAGATTTAAAAGCTTTAGGTTATGAAGCAGAAGAAACTGAGGAAACAAAAGAAACGTTATCTCCAGAAGATTTATATGATGAATTAATAAGAGAAGTGGAAAGAACAACTCAAAACTTAGATGATGTTGAAATTAAACATGATAGCTTTATTTTTGTTGTAGTTGTTAGTGAAATTTTTGCTTTATCAGTACTATTATTTATAGAATGTATCCTTGAAGAGTCATATTATGATTCACTACTAGATAATTTGGCTTTGCATATAAAGTTAAAAGATTATAAAGAGGAACGAAAAGATTTCCGAATACTTTTGGAAAAAAGTAAAGAACTACTAGAAGAAAACAAGAAAAGAATATTAGAAAACGAAACTTTAAGAGCAAGATTTGTCGAACTATATACCAAATATGCTCCGTTTATAAATGATTCTAGTTTAGATAAAACTTATCAAAAGTTAACTAGAAAGAAGGATTAATATGTATGCTTCCAAAATGAATTATAAAGGAAAAAGAAAAGATTTATTTAGAATACTTGATAATCTAAAAAAATTAGGTTTAAATGTTTCTAGTTACGAAGATACATTAATTGATAATATAAGAAAGTGTGAAGAAGAAGTTAAAAAAGAACAAACTAAACCTCAAAACACTTTCACTGATACTGTAATTGATTCTATATATGCCAAATACTTAAAAGAATTAAGAATATTATCATCAACAATTAATAGTAATTATAGTAAATTATTAAAAGTGCTAGAACATGCTGAAGCCCTTGCAGATAATGTTCGAAATGGCATAATAACTGATGCCAATTATGCTATTTATGTTAATGATGTAATTAGAGATATGGATTTTTATGTCCAAGGTGTTAACTTTTTAGACCCAAATGTTGAAATCATTTTACAAAAGTTGATTCCTAATTATATTCCCATTATTCGTAAGGAATTGCTTTATAGTGGCCATAGCATTATCTTAAGTTATTTGACTAAAAGTGGGTTAAATGATATTTTTAAAAGTGTTTTAAACATCGATATCAGTCTAACTCTTTCTGATCCATCTTCTTTAGAAACTATTTTAGTAACTAATGATGATTTTAAAAAAGATATCGAAAGTACTTTAAAAACAAAGTATGCTAGTGCTCAAACTAAAATTAATAAAAATAAAAAATTAGAAGCCCAAATAATTGCAGATAAAAAGGAGTTAGATGAAGCTCAAAAAAGATATAATAATACCCATATTTCTCGAAGCATTGCTTTGCTTACTGCTTTGGGAGTTGCTTTTACTGGCTTATTTTATTTTACTAATAAGGGCATTAAAAAATTGACAACTAAAGAGTTATTAGCTACTAATACAACTACCTATTCGAGCATAACCACTCGAGAAAAAAGTGCTATTAGCTATGAAGAAAAAATTCCTTATGGTGAAAAAATATTAGTAGTAACCTATGCTCCTTGGAAAAAAATAGATGATGCATATGAAAGAGAAATAACAACATTTGATGTTAGCAATATAGATTACGATACTTTAGAAAGCTATACTTTACTTAGTTTAAGTGATCTTGATAAAAGCATTACTAGAGAAACAAAAGATTATTTATCAGCAAGAGATTTATACAAAGAAGAAATAATAGAAGTAATTAGAAAAATTCAAAATCCTAATACAGTTATAACTGAAGAAGATAAAGTTCTTTATTATACAGCTTGGACAATTATTTTATTTTCTCTGTTACTTGCTTACTTTATTGCCAAATTTTCTCTTTTAATGGCTGGCATTAATGATGGCTTAGTAAGTATTCTCGTAAAAGATTTACTAAATAACTTAAGAATACGTCGCGATAACTCTAGAATAATTGCTGATATGCACAAAGATATAATGAATACTACTGAAAAGATAATTGAAAACAATAATGATATTGATGACATTAGAGTTAGTTTTGCTACAATTTACAATAAATATCGTTACTTATTAAAAGATACAGAATTATTAGAAAAATATGATAATTTAGTTAGAAGAAAAAATTAAACTGCAATTGTTAGTTTAATTTTTTCTTCTAAATTTTAAAGTTTAAATTATTCCGTATTCGTGATATAGTAATAATGGTGACTACTATGAAAATAATCGAAAAGTTCCCTTTAAAGAAAAATATTAAATTATATCGAACTATGCAAAATATAGTTAATCCTAAAATTAAAGATAAAAATTTTGCTGACTATATTTTAGATGGCATCCGAGTACGTATTTTTGATATATACAATAGTCAAAAGTTAATAATATATATTCACGGTGGAGGTTGGGTTTCAGGTAGTATCGATACTCATAGCAATATATGTTACAAACTAGCTAAAGAATTAAACCGCAAAGTTATTTCTATCGATTATCGTTTAGCACCCGAATTTCCTTATCCTGCTGGTTTTAATGATTGTTACAAAGTAATTAAACATATTATGGATAATATCTCTGAATTTGGTGTAACTTGGAATGATGTCATTGTTATGGGAGACTCCGCTGGAGCCAATTTAGCTTTTGCCACATGTCTAAAAGGTTTTTATAAAAGAACATTTAGGCCCGGCAAAATAATTCTTATTTATCCTGCAACCCAAACAGATTATAGCCTAACCACTAAATATAAATCAGTAATAACCAACGATGGCAAAGGGTTCCTAACTCGTAAGCACTTAGAAGATTACATTAGTATGTATCTCCCAAATGAAAATGCCTACAATGATATTTATGTAAATATTTTAAAAGCTAAACATCTTTTTGGGCTTCCCAAAATTTTCATTGTCACTGGTACTCTTGATCCATTACATGATGAAGGTATATCTTTGGTAAAAAAACTAAAAAGACATTTAGTAAGTGTCAAGCATTATGACTTGTTAGATGCTCCCCATGGTTTTTTTACAAACATTTTAGATAAAAAATATACAAATAAAACCATAGAATTAATTAAAGGATTTATAGGTGATACAAATGAGTAAATGGTATAGATTAGATAATGCCGCTAAAATATTTCCACCATCTAAAAATAAATATGATGCCAAAATATTTCGCTTTAGTGTAAGCTTAAAAGAAAATGTCGATAAAAAAATTTTGGAGACTGCCTTAGATAAAACTTTAAGTGAGTTTCCTATATTTAAATCTGTCTTAAAAAGAGGCTTCTTTTGGTATTACTTAGAAGAAGCTAATATAAAAGCCCAAGTTTTTGAAGAACATAATCGGCCTTGCAGTAGTTTTAATACTAATGCTTTATTCGAAGTAACTTATTTTAAAAAAAGAATTAATTTAGAAGTAAATCATGCTCTTACTGATGGAACAGGAACTCTAATGTTTTTAAAAAGTCTAGTAGCATATTATCTAGATATTAAATACAATCTTAAAAATACGGAAATAATAAACCCTGCTAGTACCAAAGAAAGTAGTCTCGATTCTTTTAAAAAATATAAAACTGGTAAAATTCGCAAGACTTTATCTAGTAGTAAGTTAGCTTATCAAATTAAAGATGAAAGATATGCCGAAAATAAACTAAAAATAATCGAAGGCCTTGCTCCAGTATCGAGTTTATTAAAATTAGCCAAAAAATATAATTGTACTTTGACGGTATATCTTACAAGTGTTTTAATTAAAAGCATCGGCGAGGCTATGGATATTAAAGATCGTCGCAAGCCCATTGTAATTGCTATTCCTGTTAATTTAAGAAACTATTATCCATCTTATACAGTGAGAAACTTCTTTAACGCCGTCAATATAAGTTATAAATATAACGGCGAAGATATTGAAGATATCATCGCCGTTGTGAAAGAAGAATTTGCTAAAAATCTTGAAGAAGAAAACATAAAAAACAAAATGAATAATATGGCAATTCTAGAAGACATCTTTATTCTCCGTTTGATTCCCATATTTATTAAAGACTTTATTTTAAAATATGCTTATAAATTCACTGATAACTATCAAACTATGACTTTATCTAATATTGGAATAATCAAAATGCCAGAATCTTACCAAAAATATATTGATTACTTTGATGTATTCATTAGTACATCAACTATACAATTATGTATGTGTTCTTACTTAGATAAAATGGTTTTAAGTTTTACTTCTCAATTTGAAAGTAGTGAAATAGAAAAAAATTTCTTTAGGTATTTAGCAAGTGAAGAAATCGATATAACAATTAATACTAATAAAACTGGAGGGAGTAAAAATGCGTAAATGTTTAAAATGTAATGTCAATATTGCTAGCAGTACTTCCGTTTGTCCTCTTTGTAATACTCCAATAGAGTCCGGTGCTAGTGAAGATGTATTTCCCAAATTTCACTATAATTACAAGCATCATAATTTGCTTTTAAATATTTTAAAAGTGTGTTCAATTATCGCAATTGTTCTTTGTTTATTTTTAAACTTTACTATTAATAGATCTATTTCTTGGGCTTGGTTTGTTATCGCTGGTATATTATCCTTCTGGCTTACTTTAGTAACTGCCCTAAAGGGACGTAAACACTTTATGAAAATGTTATTTGCTGAAATGCTTTTAATCATAATTGTATCAATTCTTTGGGATTATTTCACTGGTTTTAACTTTTGGAGCATTAATTATTGTCTACCATTTTTATGTAGTATTTATACCATTAGCATATTATTAATGCGTATATTTCGGGCAAATTTAGCTAAAGATTTTATCTTCTATGCCACAATTAATTCGATGATAGGTCTAGTCCCTGGTATTCTTTTAATACTAAATAAAGTTACTGTTGCATGGCCAAGTTATATCTCTGTAATTATCAGTGTCATAATACTCGTATTCTTAACGGTATTTAATAAAAGACAAGTAAAAAATGAATTAGAAAGAAGGTTTCATATATAATGGATTTAAGTTTTAAAATTAATGAACAAGAAGTATTCAATGTTCGTAGTGCTGCTCTTATTAGACATAATGATTATTATTTTATCAGTAAAAGAGAAGACAAAGATTATTATAGCATTCCTGGTGGTAGAATCAATTATGGGGAAGACTCTAAAAGTGCTATTCTTCGGGAACTAAAAGAAGAGTTAAACTGGAACATTAACCCAGCTGATGTTAAGTTAGTTCGTGTAATAGAAAATTTCTTTACTTTCAAAGATAACACAAAATTTCATGAATACCTATTTATCTATGAAATAAATATATCTGATGAGTATTTTAATCAAGGTAATTTTATCAATCTTGAAAATCCTTTAATGCACATGGAATGGTATCCAAAACATGATTATCTAAACTTAGATATTCGCCCTAGCATTATAAAAGACATAATCACAGATAATAATTTCAAACACTTAATTATCAAAAATTAATTTACACAAAAATGTCAAGTAAAATAATATGCTTGGCCTTTTTGTTTGTGGAAAATATGGAAATTGAAGACAAATAATATTTAAATTCAATATTTAAGAAATGCTGTATAGCATGGTAGTAGCCTGGTAGTATATATTGAGTTTTGTGAGTATTTTTTCTAAAATGTTTATAGTAATGCTAGTCCACAACTAGCAAAAAAATAATTTGATAGTATACGGAGACTTGGCAAAATAAGTAAAGACAACATGTTATACTATTATTAGAAGGAGTGTATAGTTTTATGGAAAGAAATGATAAGAAAAATTTAGTTTTTATGGTGATTGGAGCAATAACACTAATCACTGTAACTCTCGGAGCAACATATGCCTATTTCACTGCCCAAAGTAGTGGCTCTGGCAATATTGATACTGATGTAATAACTGGAACAACAGATAACTTATCATTTTCTTTCGGAGAAATGATAAATATCTATGCTACTGAAGAAAACTTTGCTCAAGGGATGGGAAGTATTAGTGATTCAACTACAGGACAAGCTATACTAAAAGCCAATAACACAACTAATGAAGCAACAGCAAGATATAATATTTATTTGATTATTGAAAATAATGACTTTGTCTATACAACAGAAGAAGGGACACCAGAAATAGTCTTAAATGTAACAGACCCAAATGGCAACAAAGTAGAAAATATCACAGGTTTAGTTCATTATGAAAATGGTTTTGATATAACTACTAGAACTGGAGGATTTTTGCTTGTCCCAGATTATGAGATAAGGGCAACAGATACCCAAACAGTACAAGATTGGAATATTGAAGTAACTTTAGTCAATTTAGATAGTGATCAAAATGCCAATACTGGTAAATCATTAACAGGTAAATTATATATAACCCAAGATCAAATGAGTTCATATGAACTTACAGAAATAAATGATATAGATGCAACAACTACTTATAATAGTATTGATGCTACACTAGATATAACAAATGGAAGTGCAGAAGTAAGTAAATATTATTATGGTATAGAGAAGACAAATGAAATTGTAGCATATCAAACAAGTGGGATAAAGAAATTGAGTAACACATTAGCAAGTGCTGAAGATGTAGAATATATCGAAAGTGATACACCAAATTATGAATTTACTAATCTAGAACCAGAAACAGAATATACAATATATAGTTATGTCGAAGATGAAAATAAGATAAAATCAAATGTATATGAAACAAATATAACAACTGCAGAATATAAAATACCTACAGTAGATACAGTAAATCATAGTGTAACATTAAATAGTATTAGTTTAACAGTAAATGCCACTCCAGGAAGTAATGAAATAGTAAAATATATGTATAGCAAAGATAATGGAAGTAGTTGGGAAGAAAGTACAAGTAATACATATACATTTACTGATTTAACAGATTCTACAGAATATAAAATCAAAGTAAAAGTAGTGGATAGTGAAGGAGTAGAATCAACAGAATATTATGAAGCCATAACTACAGAAATATATATATTACCAGTAGTTTCTAGTGTAAACGCAACTACTACATGGAATAGTATTACATTAACACCAAGTGGAACAAATGGAACTAATACAATAAGTAAATATATGTATTCAATAAATAATGGAGCATATCAAGAAAGTAATGTGTTTAATAATTTAACGGATAATCAAACATATACAATTAAAGTAAAAGCTATAGATAGTATAGGAAGAGAATCAAATATATATGAAATGCAAGTAAAAAC
>CALVVJ010000054.1 GCA_944363835.1 uncultured Bacilli bacterium
TATTACTATATTAGAGAAGATAAATATTTATTTTTAATGATTTTGGGAGTAATAATGGTATTAGTATTAATTATGGGACTTATACTTAGTTATAATAAAGTTATAGTGGATAATAATGTGATAATAATACGTAAATTATTTAGTTATGAAGAATATAATATAAAAGATATAACTAGAGCTAGAGTAAAGATGCGTAAAAATTTTACTGTAATTGATATATATGTTGGAAAAAAGAAAATATTTAGATTTGATAAATCACAGAAAGGTTACAAATATATGTGTGAAAGGCTTAATTTAACTAGTCATATTGGCTAGTTTTTTTCATATAATTAAGTGGTGATTAAATGCAAATTAATAAAGGGGATTATGTTACTAGAAATAGTTATGGTAATGATACAGTTTTTAAAGTTATCAATGTCAGTGATAATACTTATTATTTGAAAGGGGTAGAAGTAAGATTATATGCTGATGCAAGTTATGAAGATTTGAGATTAGAGACGGATATTGTAGAAGATGAAAAAATAGATGAAATTGATATTAAAGATGAGTTGCTTACACGAGGTGATTATTTTTATTTGCCGGCGAAGGTATTGCACATTGATGGTGATGAAGATTACTTAAATAGATGTTTAAAATTTTATAAAAGAAATGGAATACTTGCAATTGGGAAAAAAATTAATGAGAAAAATGTGTATGAACAAATACCAATGTTATTAAAAGAATATAAGCCAGATATAGTGATAATTACAGGACATGATGCATATTTAAGAAAGAAAAGTGATAATATAAATGATTTAAAGAATTATAAGAATTCGGGATATTTTGTTAAAGCAGTAAAAGCTGCTAGAAATTATGAAAAAAGTCATGAGAAATTAGTTATAATTGCTGGAGCTTGTCAAAGTAATTATGAAGAACTTATTAAAGCTGGAGCAAATTTTGCATCAAGTCCTAAAAGAGTAAATATTCATGCTTTAGATCCTGCAATTATTGCTAGTACGATATCATTAACTGAAAGAAATAAAGAAATAGATTTGAAGAAACTCTTAGATAAAACTAAGTATAAAGAAGATGGTATGGGAGGTATAATCTGTAATGGGCTTATGTATGTGGGGTATCCTAGATGAATATTAATGTAATTAAAAATGAAATAAATAAAAATATTAATAAAAAGGTAAGTATTGCGGTACATGGACTTAGAAATAGAGTTAATCGATATGAAGGAATTATTTATAAAATATATCCTAATTTGTTTACGGTTCTTATAAATGGTGAAGAGAAAAGTTTTAATTATCGAGATGTTATTACTGGCGAAGTAAAAATAAAATATTTGTAAATTTTTAGTTGCAAAAATATTAAATATAAATTAAAATTATTATAGTAATACAGTAAGGAGAGTAGTTATGGAAATTACAAAAGTAGACGTATATCCACGTGAAAAAGAAGGATCTAAATTAAAGGCATTTGTCGATTTTACGATTGATGATTGTCTGGCTATAAGAGGTGCAAAAATAATTGAAGGTAATACTAGATTATTTGTTTCGATGCCTGGAAAGTTGAATAAGTTCGGAAAGGAAGAGAATGTTGTTTTTCCAACAAATAGAGAAACTAGAGAAAAATTTGAAGATGTTATCTTAAAGGAATATGAAAAAGTATTAAAGAATAAAGAAAATTAAATCAGCGAAAGTTGATTTTTTTGATGTAACAATTGGTAGTTTGTGGTATAATTTAGTTAGCATAGGGTAATACTTATGTAGAAAGGAGTGTTTGTTTTGGCAAAAGAAAAAGAAGTTCCAAAAACAAGGAATGTGGCAATTGAAGTATGGCGTTTTTTAATTGCTTTGGCAATTATAGGATTTCATACAGGATGGATTATTGCTAGAAGCTGTGATGGCTCACTTGGTTATTTTATGGAAACAACTAATTGGTTCTTTGGTTCTAGCGAAGTATTGTTAATATTTACATTAACTGCAGGCTACTTTATGGTTTCTCACTTTAAAAAGAGAAATGCCAATAAAGAGTATGCTGCTCGTAGTGCTTCTTCTAGAGCTTGGGATTATACATGGTCAAGAATTAAAGCTTTAATGCCAGTTTTGATTTTAGGTTATGTATTAGGAGTTATTATTTCTACAAACTTCTATTATCCAGATTATAGTTTCCAACAAGTATGTAGCATGGTTGTTAATAGTGCTTGGGAATTTTTAGGTTTCCATTCAGTGGGTCTTAGAAGTGTCGGCAATGAATTCTTTAATTTAAATGGTACATTGTGGTTTATTTCAGCAATTATTATTGTAGGTTATTTCCTATATTGGGGTCTTGCTAAGAATGAAGACTTTATGTCGGGTATTGTTGCACCATTTATATTTATTTTCCTTAGTGGATGGTGGTGTTTCACTGATACGCGAGCTGCTCAAACTGCTTGGTCAACTTTTGGTTTACAAACAACATCAACTAATGGAATGGGTGGTTCTGCAACTGGTGCGACAGCCGTATTAGGCTTTAATAATGGTCTATTGTTTGTTCTTTTAGGAATGCTTGGTGGTATGCTTCTTTATTACTTAATTCAAAAATTAAAGAATCATAAGTTTAGTGCTGGCGGAAGAACAGTGTTAACTATAGTTAATATTGCAGCAGCAGCATTATTGTTATGGTATACTGTATATCCACCTACTTGGTTTGAACTTGATAGATGGACTGTGTCACTTCTTTGTATAATTGTTATTGGACTTAGTCTTCTTAATGTCGATGGTTTAACTAAAGTTTTAAATAATAAAACTACGCATTCATTATTTGAATATTTAGGAGGTTTATCATTGTACATCTATATGCTTCATTATCCAGTGGCAATTTTAATACTAAGAATGCTTGGCCAAAATACTGCAGCTACGACTTATTCATTCTGGTTGATATTTATTCCAACAGTTATAATTACAATAATCTTAAGTTGTGTAATTAAAGCCTTGATGGATGCAACCATTCTGAAAAAGAAAAGTGCATAAATATTAATTTGAAAGAGTCTGGAGATTGCTAGATTCTTTTAATTTGTGGTAAAATAAATAATAGAGGTGAAATATGAAAGTTATTGCTAGTAATGAAGTGACAAAATATATTAAAGATGGTGATATGGTGGCGATATCTGGCTCAGGTGGTAGTGGTTCGTGTGAAGCGGTTATTAAAGCCATCAAAGATGCATTTTTAACTACAGGTCATCCTTGCAATTTAGGAGTTACATGTGGGATATCACCAGGAAATTTGACAGAGGATGAAGTAGGTATGAATATGCTAGCTAAACCAGGATTGGTTAGCAAGGCTATTTGTGCTCATTTAGGTATGGGACGTGTTTTTGGAAATGCTATTGGAGCAAATCAATTTCCAGCATTTGCGGTTCCATTAGGAGTAATGAATCATTTATATCGTGCAATTGCTGGTAAAGAACTAGGTGTATTTACGCACATAGGTCTTAATACTTTTGCTGATCCTAGGTTAGATGGTTGTAGAGCAAATGAAAAAGCTAAAGAGTTACCAGATATAGTAGAATTACTAAATATAGATGGTCAAGAAGTTTTATTTTATAAATCTTTTCCAATAAATGTCGCTATTATTAAGGCTACTTATGCTGATGAAGAAGGCAATGTATCTTTAGAACACGAGGCATTAATTGGAGAACAATTCAATATGGCAATAGCTGCTCATAATTCTGGGGGAATAGTTATTGTGCAAGTAGAAAAAATTGTTCCAAAGGGATCTCTTAAGGCTCGAAATGCAATAATTCATTCTTCATATGTCGATTATGTGGTGGTAGCTCCTCCGGATTATTCTCTAGGGGATTATAATATGCCAAAGTATCGTCCTGAAATAACAGGAGATATAAAAATTCCGTTAGAAAGTGTAGCTATTAGACCTTTAGATAATCGTAAAGTTTGTGGTAGAAGAGCTGCTATGGAATTAAAAAAAGGTGATGTAATCAATTTGGGTGTTGGTATGCCTGATTCGGTGGCAAATGTATCTATTGAAGAAGGTTTTTCTGATGATATTTATTTATCTGTGGAAACTGGACCAACTGGTGGAGTACCTATTGGTGGAGTAGCTTTTGGTGGTTCGATAAATCCAGATTCAGTAGTGTCGACAGCTGAACAATTTGATGCGTATAATGGTGGTTCTCTTAATATGGCTATTTTAGGTTTGGCAGAAGTTGATAAAGAAGGAAATGTCAATGTATCAAAATTTGGAACAAGAGTAACAGGTCCAGGTGGATTTATAAATATTACTCAATGTACGAAAAAAGTAGTATTTATTGGAACATTTACTACTAGTGGTTTAGATGAAGAAATAAAAGATAATAAATTAGTAATTAAAACAGAAGGTAAGAAAAAGAAATTTGTTAATAAAGTAGAACAAGTAACTTTTTCTGCAAAACAAGCACGTATTAATAATCAAGAAATATTATATGTAACAGAAAGAGGAGTATTTAAGTTAGATAAAGAAGGTATTACTTTAATAGAAATTGCTCCGGGTGTGGATATTAATAAAGATATTTTTGAACAAATGGAATTTTGCCCTAATGTATCTGATGATTTGAAACTCATGAATGAAAGAATTTTTAGAGATGTGAAGATGGATTTAATGATATAATTAAAAATTTTGTCGAACGGTTCTCATTTTATTTTGCTTGACATATAATAAATATAATGCTAAAATTGGTTTTACCGCTTAAAAAAAGGAGAGATAAATAATGTTAAGCAAAATTGAATATGTCTATGGTAAAGATAAGAATGATGAAGTTCAATTATTAGGTGCTAAAGTATTTACTTTTGATGGCGTAGATGTTCAAACTAGAGAATTCTATGTTGGAGTATCTTATAGTGTGGAAGAATTGTGTAGTAATAAAGAATTAGCTAATTCTATTGGAATTAGAGATGTAGAAAGTTTAAAGAGAAGAGTTTTAGCTTGTAATGCTGTTGGAATTATCTATTTCCCACAAGCTTGTAGGTATGATTTTTTAGAAAGTAGTGATACGGTAATTCCTTATGCTTCAGAGATAGAAGTAGCATTAGAAGAACAACTAGCACCTTTTAGAGAAAATACGACTACTAAAGAAGAACTTATGGAATATTTAGATGAAAAATATCAATATTTGGATTCTGAAGATTCTAGACGTGAACTTTATGGTTTACCTTTATCTAGACAAAAAGTATCAGCAAGATAGGTCTAATTATCTTGCTTTTTTCATATATTTTTTTAGGTGATAGTATGGAAGGGATAAATTTTGGAACTCATGAAGTTAAAATGGTTGACCGTGGTAGTATAACTTTAAGTGGTATAAATAAGATAGTTAGTTTTGATGACGAAGAATTTTTAATGGAAACTACTATGGGCAATCTACGATTGCTTGGGGATGGTTTAGAACTTCTAAAATTAGATACTAATGATGGAAATGTTAAAATAAAGGGGCATATTAATTCATTAACATATTTAGATGGAACAATGACTAAAAATAAAGAAAGTGTTTTTAATAAATTGTTTAAATAATGGATAGTTTTATTCAAGTTTTTTCTTTTGGTGTTTCTTTTCTATATGGTTTATTGTTTTATCTTTTAACAAGGTTTAATTATTTTATCTTGGAAAAGAAAAATAATATTATAAAGTTTTTGGTAACATTAGTTTTTATAATTGATATAGTAATTTTATATGTCTATTTATTGTATAAAATAAATAATGGTTATTTTCATATATATTTTATAATTGTAGTAATTATAGGTTTTGGTATAATGAATAAGTTTTATGATAAATTTAAAAACACTTGTAAAAAATATGTCAAGAAAATTAAAAAAAAGTAAAATCTATTTAATGTTTTACTTTTTTTGTGTATAATTGGTGTTGATAATTGGGGTGATTATTGTTTGATGAAAAAAACTAAAAAAGAAAAGAAGAGATTGTTTATCATTTCAACGATGATTGTTGTTTTGATGGTGATGTTAGTTAATTCTGTTGCTGGTGATTGGACAGAAATAATGGATAATAATCAACAAATAAAGCAATTGACTGATGAATATAATAATTTATTAGCAGAAGAAGAAAAATTACAAAGTGATGTTACTAAATTACAAGATAGTGATTATATTGCTAGGTATGCTAAAGAGAAGTTTTTATATTCGGAAGAAGGAGATACACTAATAAGAATGGGCGATTAAAGTTCATTCTTGTTTATTATTTGATCAATTAAGCCATAGTTTAATGCTTCTTCAGCAGAAAGAAAGTTATCTCTTTCAGTGTCTGCAGTTATAGTTTTTAAATCTTGTTTGGTATTTTGGGCAAGTATTTTGTTTAGTTTTTCTTTTAGTTTAATAATTCTTTCGGCAGCAATTTGAATGTCAGTTGCTTGTCCTTGAGCTCCACCGATTGGTTGATGGATCATTATTTCCGTATTAGGTAGAGCATAACGACTGTTACCACTGGAAAGTAAAAAGGCCGCCATGCTAGCACACATACCTAAACCAATGGTTATAACTTTACTATTGATAAAGTTTATTGTGTCATAAATACTCATACCTGATGTAATAGAACCACCAGGGCTATTAATGTATAAATAGATATCTTCATTGTTTAAATTATCTAAATATAGTAATTCGCTTACGATTATATTAGCTAATGAATCATTAATTTCCCCACTTAAAAAGATAATTCGATCTTTTAATAATCGGGAATACAAATCGTAAGCGTATTCTTTGTTACTGCTTTTTTCAATAACTGTTGGAATTATGTTCAAAATTATCACCTAGATAAATAATAGTAAAAAGTAGCAAATTTTATTCAAAAAAAAATATAATTATGATATAATTTGAAAAGAATAGAGGGATATTGATGGATACAGTGAAAATAACATTCATTGATGGTACTATGCATGAATATGCTAGAGGGACTACTTATTATGAAATAAGTAAAGGTTATGCAATGAATAATATTATGGGTGTAAAGATTGATAATCAAGTATATTCTTTAGATTCCAAAGTAAGTGAAGATGCTAAAATAGAGTTTATCAATACCAATGATATTATTGGAAACAAAATATATAAAGCAGGTTTAAAATTTTTGTTTGAAGTTGCTTTGATAGAAACTTTCCCAGGATTGGAAGTAAGTTATGAACATAGCGTCCCCAAAGGGATGCTAGGGGTTATTGAAGGTGATAAGGTAATAACTCAGGATGATTTACAAAAAATAAAAAGCCGAATGGATGAAATAGTTAAAGAAGATGCAATTATTCAAAAATTAAATGTGTCGCCGCGGGAAGCAATAAAATATTATTACAAATTTAAAGAAACAGAAAAAGCTGATAATATTCAAAGTATAACGGATAGACTAGCAACATTATATAAATTACATAAGAAACTAAATTATTTTTATTCAATTATGCCTTATACAACAGGAAGTATAAATAAATATGAGTTAGTTTATTTAGGTAAAAATAGAATTGTATTTATTTTTCCAACAGTAAGTAGTAATGGTAGTGTTCCGGAATATGTTCATTATGCTAATATAATTGATGCATTTTTTAAAGGAAAAAAATGGTTGGAAAACTTACATATGCCTTATATAAGTAATTTAAATAAAACTATTGGAACAGGAAAAATTAAAGATTTTATTAGATCTAATGAACTTATGTTTAGTTTAGATATAGCTAAAGTAGTCGATAATATAATTAGTAATCATGATATAAAGTTTATTTTAGTAGCTGGGCCTTCTTCTAGTGGTAAAACTACAACTAACTCGAGAATTGCTTCTTATTTGGAGGCTTTAGGGTATGACACAATAAAAATAAGCTTAGATGATTATTTTGTAAATAGAGAAGATAATCCTAAAGATGAGTTTGGAAAATATGATTTTGAATGTTTAGAGGCAATTGATGTTAAATTATTTAATGAAGATTTGCAAAAACTATTAAATGGTGAAGAAATAAGTTTACCGGTATATAATTTTATAAGTGGTAAAAGAGAATATCCTAATAATAAAGTAAAATTAAAAGAAAATACAATATTTTTAATTGAAGGATTACACGCATTAAATGATAAGATAACTGAAGGTATAGATAATAAATATAAGTATAGAATATATTTAAGTCCATTTATTCCAATTAATATCGATATGCATAATTATATATCGACTTTGGATTTGCGGCTTCTTAGAAGAATTGTTCGGGATAATAGGACACGAGGATATGATTGTTTAAAGACGATTGATAATTGGCAAAGTGTAAGAAATGGGGAAGAAAAATATATATTTCCATATATTCACCAAGCAGATGTTATTATCAATACGGCTTTAGCATATGAAGTTGGGGTTTTGAAAGTTTATGTGGAACCACTTTTACTTTCAGTGGGGGTCGATTCAGAATATTATGAGGAAGCAAGAAGGTTGATTGGGTTTTTAAATCAATTTTTCCCAATACCTGGGGAATATGTAACAGATGATTCAATTTTAAGAGAATTTATAGGAGGAAAGTATAATGA
>CALVVJ010000055.1 GCA_944363835.1 uncultured Bacilli bacterium
AATTAAACTAGCAATAATTAATGCTGATATGTACCAAAGTGGACCATTCCAAAGTTGTGAAACTCCTAGAGTCGTATCAAAAGAAATTGTCTTCAATTCTAAAAGTCCAACTGCTCCAATTTGTGAAATTCCTAAAAATTCCCAAATTGAATCCATGAATACGCCAAATATTTGCGTAATCTTTGTCCCATTAATAGCATTTCTAACGATAAAGGCTAGTAACACCCCAATAAATAACGCCGGATATAAAGCCTTAAATCTACCTCCAGCATATTTCCAAGCTTGTTTCGCTGGCGATTCATCTTTTACCCTGCTACTTGCTTTTATTTTCTTATAATGTGCCATTAAGAAATAACCAGACAAAAACATAAAAAACGCTAGTACTCTACCACCAGTAAATATTAGATTTTCACCAGTTTCACGCCATACAAATGTGTTCAAATGTCCCAAAGCAATTGCCACAGTCAAAATAAAACGCCACAATTCAATTGTTGTTATTTTTGAACTTTTCATAATCTTCCCTTTCTAGTATCTCTACTATATAAATAGTATAATAAATATTCAAGTTTGTCAATTATAGAAAAGTAATAACATACGTTACTATTGATATTCAAAAAAAGAAAAGGTTATTCCTTTTCTCTTTTAGTCTTGGCCTTAGAACCAGTACTTTTTTTCTTAGACTTATTCTTTGTTGAAGTCTTCTTTTTAACTTCTTTTACTTCTACTTCTTTAGTTTCAATAACTTTCTTTTCTTCATTTTTTTCTTTAGCTACCGGTTCTTCTATTATTACTGGATTTAAATCAATTACTTTTGTACCAGCGACAAAATCATGAAGCCCTCTAAAATCTTTACGAAGTACAACCATTAACATAATAATTGTTGTCACTAACAATTGTAGATAACTTACTACTGACATAAAATTATAATAAACATTAGCTTTGAAAACATATACACCAACTATCAACATTATAGAAAAAATCACATTATTAAGAATTACTGATCTTAACATATAATTGCCTACATTTAGTTTTCTATCTTCTTTATTAGCCACAACTCTAATTTTCATTATTTTCTTACCTAATGTTTGACCATTCATAGCCCATTGTACAATCGCAAAATACAAGAATGTCGCCACTAGTGAAATACTACTGCTAACTACTTTATATTTATTAACATTATAAGATAACTCTATCACATTATCTTTATATTCTTCAGTTTCTGTATCAACTTCTCCATCTTGAACTTGTTGATATAAATCCATATACTCACTGTAATATTTATCATATTCGTCAATATAAGGATTTATAAAACTTTGGCCCACAAATAACGAAACTACAATAGATACTATCAATATATCGATAATATAAGCCATTATTCTTTTTAAAACTAAATCCATAATCTCACCTAATCTCTATTGCTACGTCCAAACAATGATAACAAATGAATAAATAAGTTAATAAAATCCAAATACAAATCTAATGCTCCATAAATAGCTAAATTTTCTTTTGGCAATCCACTATTTTCTAACATCTTAATTTTTTGAACATCATATGCAGTAACACCTATAAAAATCAAAACACAAACAATCGATACAATCATTGCTATCATTGAGTTATTTAAAAATATATTAATAAGTGCTACTATTAAAACAGCTATCAAAGCAAAGAATAGATATGTTCCCATTTTAGTAAGATCAACTTTTGTAACATAACCTATTAAAGCCATGATTGCAAAAATTATTGCAGAAATTAAGAATATTAACATTATTGAATCTATAGCATAATAAACGAATATCGATGCAAAAGTAAGACCACTTACAAAAGAATATAACAAGAAACATACTTTCGCTGTCGTTGGTTTCATCTTCATAATCCTTGCTGATAAAACAATTACTAATACTAATTCTACAATAACAAAAACCAAATACCCCATACCACCATAAATATTTTCTAACATAACTTCATTATGTGCTACAAAATATCCAGTGATAAAAGTTACTAATAAGCCAAAACACATCCATAAAAATGTTTTACTTATCAAATTATCTTTCATTTAATCCTCCTTTTATATATTATACATTAAATCGGAAATAACATATATCTCCGTCTTTAATTATATACTCTTTTCCTTCAATTCGCAACTTTCCGGCTTCTTTAACTCTTTTTTCATCTCCCAATGCTTGTAAATCATCGAAGCTCATTACTTCAGCTTTAATAAATCCCCTTTGAAAATCACTATGAATTATTCCCGCACATTCTGGAGCCTTCATACCTACTTTAAAAGTCCAAGCCCGTACTTCATCGCTTCCTGCTGTAAAGAAAGTTGCTAAACCTAATAAATTATATGTTGCAAATATTAATTTATCCAAACCACTATTAGTTATACCAACAGATTCTAAAAACTCTGCTCTTTCAGCGTCTTGCAAACCCGCTAAATCTGCTTCCAACTTAGCACACATTACAATCACACCTGCTCCTTCAGCTTCAGCATAATTTTTAACTTCTAAAGAATAGTTATTATCCCCAACTACTATTGTCTCTTCATCGACATTAGCCACATATATTATTGGTTTTAAAGTAAGAAAATTAAATGGTTTTAAAATCTTTAAAGCATCTTCATCAAAACTAATTCTTCGAAGAGGTATATTATTTTCCAAATTAATTTTACATTTTTTCAATACTTCTACCTCTGCTTGTGCTAACTTATCTTTCGTTGTTTCTGCTTTTTTTTCAATCTTTCCCAACCGATTATTTACAACTTCTAAATCTGCCAACACTAATTCAATATTGATTATTTCAATATCTCCAACTGGATCAGTTTTACCAGTAACATGTGTTACATTAGCATCATCAAAACATCTAACAACTTCAACAATAGCATCAACTTCTCTAATATGAGACAAAAACTTATTACCTAAGCCCTCACCTTGTGATGCACCTTTAACAAGGCCAGCAATATCTGTAAATTCAAATGTTGTTGGTACTACACTTTTAGGCTTATACATATTAGCTAAATAATCAACTCGCGAATCCGGAACCAAAACTATCCCAACATTCGGTTCAATCGTCGCAAATGGATAATTCGCCGCCAAAATATTTTGTTTTGTTATTGCATTAAAAAGTGTCGATTTACCAACATTAGGAAGTCCTACTATCCCTGCTTTTAAACTCATTTTAATTCCCCCATTTCTATAGTGCTACACCTGCTCCAACTCCTAATGGCATACCTGTTATATACCAAACAAGAATTACCGCTAAGAAAGTTACTAAACTGATTAAAGCAAATGGCAATTGATATTTTATAGCTTCAACCATTGTCACAGGTTTATTACTTTGATTATAAGTTTCCATAAATGCCAGATATACTATAAAATAAACAAACACTGGTGTTAAACCTATAGCTACAGATCCTCCCAAACGAAAAACTAATTGACTAAATTCCGGACTAACTCCTACTTCCATTAAAGCTGGAACCGTCGACGAAAATATTGCCCAACTATTTAGAGCATTTGGTAAAAATAAAGATGATATAGCTGTTGCTAAGAATAAGAAAATTAACAAAGGCAATCCACCAAAATTAGAAGTACTTATTAAATTGGCAAAAGCTGCTGCAATTACATTTCCTATATTAGATTCTTTAAATATATTAATAAATATGGATACAGCAAATATCATTACTAATATTTTACCAATTCCATCTAAGGAATGGCCCAATGAATCAATAAACTCTTTATTATTGCTAATTGTCTTAGCTCCTATTCCATATGCCAACCCTAAAATAACAAACAAAACTGCTACAATAAAGACAAAACCTTGACTAAAAAATGAATCATAACTAAATAATTTATCTATATATAATGTTTGACTATAATCCAGTAAATTACCTGAAAAAGGAAGCCCTGGAATAATATTATAAATAAATATTAACAAATAAATTAAACCAGCTCCAAGTGAAAATATCAAACCTCGCATTTTTTTCTTTGTAAGAACTAATTCTTCTTCAATATCTTCTTCTGGAAATTCATATTTAGGAACCTTTTTAGCAATTATACCTTCACTAATATTCGTTATTATAACACTCATAACAATAATCAAAATAAACATAATTAAGATATAACTAAATTGTCCAATAGCATAACTGCCACTAATTATATGTGCATTAGTCAAAGTCATAGTTATCAAACTAGAATCGACACTAGTTAAAAAGAAACTTATACCACTTCCACAAGTAAGTGCAGCAAAAGAAGTAATAATACCAATAATTGGACTTCTCTTACCATATAAGAACAATAAAGCGCTTAAAGGAACAAAAACAACATACGCCAAATCACCTATAATACTAGCAATAATACATATTAGTACTAAAAAGAAAGTAACTGTTGTCTTCTTAGCCTTTTTAGTCAATAAGATAATAACAGTTTTTAAAAAACCACTTTTAACCATTATCCCAATTCCAATCAATATAATAATTAAATTGGATAATACTGCTAAGTTAGCAAAGTTAGCAACTGTCGATGTAAAAATATATTTAAGACCACTTAGACTAAACAATGACTTAACAGCCTCAGTTGTAACTTCGTAATCACCCGTTATACTAGAAACTTTACTATATGTCGCTTGTACATTAAAGAAACTCAAAATACCACTCAAAACAATTACTACAAAGCAAAGTATAAGTAGCAACATCACTGGATGCAATCCAATTTTTTCTTTAACTCGAAGTTTTTTCATTTTTAATCACCTTTTTAAGTTTACGCATGAATTCTAACCTATCCATCATTATTTCTCGACTACAATTATTGCATTTAATCTTAATGTCTGCACCATTTCTTGTAATCGTCCAAGAGTTTGTTCCACACGCATGAGGCTTTTTCATAATAACCTCATCGTTCAAATTGAATTCAACATTATTAATCATTATTCATCCTCGATATCTATATGCATTTTTGCTAAAATATCTTCTAGTTCATTGACCCCATCAAAATACACTTCTATTTTATTTTTATGTACTCTAACCTTAGTATCTAAAGCATCCATTATTATATTTTCAAACATTCTATATTTAGTATCATAATTACTTTTAGTCTTAACTTTATTATTAACTTGCTTTTCTTCTTGACTCATTTTTTCTAAGTCATGTACACTTAAACTATCAGTAATTACTTTTTTAGCCAAATCGATTACTTTATCATCGTCATCAATTTTACTCAATACTCTAGCATGAGACATTGATAAACTTCTTTTTTCTACTAATTTCTTTACTTCATCAGGTAGTTTAAGTAATCCAAGTATATTAGTTACATAAGTTCTACTCTTACCAAACTTATTAGCAAACTCCTCTTGTGTATATCCTCTAAGTTTTATAATATTACTTATAGATGTTGCTTCATCAATCGGATTCAAATCTTCTCTTTGAATATTTTCTACAAGAGCTATTTCCATCATTTCTTGATCATCAAAATCTTTAATTATCGCTGGAATTTTCTTAAGTCCCGCAATTTTAGCAGCTTTAGTTCTTCTTTCACCAGCTACTAACTCATAACCTTTAATTGACTTTTTAACAATTATAGGTTGAACTACACCATATTCTTTAATAGATCTAGCTAGTTCATTCAAAGATTCGATATCAAAAGTTTTCCGTGGTTGATAAGGATTACTTCGAATATCATCGATATTAATTTCAGTTACATCTTTTTCACTTTCTTCAACAATGTCCTTTTCAAAATTATCAAAATCAATAACCGTATTTGAAAATAATTGTTCAAGTCCCTTTCCTAATGCTTTTTTCTTAGTTTCCATCGCGACTTATCACTTCCTTTGCCAAGTTATGATATGCTTCTGTAGCTCTACTTGTAGGATCGTATTCATTAATTGGTTTTCCGTGAGATGGTGCTTCAACTAATCTTACAAGTCTTGGAATAATCGTATTAAATACTTTGTCTTTAAAATATTTTCTAATTTCTTCAATTACTTCAAGCCCTATATTAGTTCTACCATCAAGCATAGTTAAAAGTACACCTTCAATCCTTAAATCCGGATTCATACTAGATTGAACCATGATTATCGAATTTAAGAGTTGAGTAATTCCTTCAAGTGCAAAAAATTCACATTGCACAGGAATAATAACACTATCACTTGCCACTAAAGCATTCATTGTTCCCAAACCTAATGATGGTTGACAATCAATTATAATATAATCATAATTATCTCTAATTTCATCTAATTTAAGTTTTAATTGCATATTTTGTTGAAAAGTTTTATCTTCAAGCATCATTTTAACAAATTCCACATCGACCCCAGCCAAATTAATTGTTGCAGGTATAATACTTAAATTATGAAATTTAGTCTTCTTAATAGCCTTCTTTACTTCACATTTACCTGTTATCAATTCATAAATATCATTCTTAAAATCATTAGAGTTTAAACCTAACCCAGTTGTAGCATTACTTTGGGGATCCATATCTATTAATAACACACGTTTCCCTAATTTACCTAATGCTGCTGATAAATTTATACTAGTAGTTGTTTTACCAACTCCACCTTTTTGATTAACAAGTGATATTATCTTTGCCATACTACACCTCTATAACTTTTGTACTCTTCTATTTTATCATACAATCTAACTATTTTGAAATGTTTTTCAATATTATTTTAAATTAAATTTAAAAAGACTCCATAATACCTTAAAAATTTCCACTTATATAATGTTAAACAATATATAACATAGATATAATATTATCAAAGACGCTACCAGACTATATGAATTGTTGAAATAATTTTGCAAAATATTATAAAAGGTGAAACAATAATGAAGGATACAGTATTTTTGCATAATGATGAATACTATTATGAAATAATAAGAAACAATATAAAAAGAATAAGACTAGAGCATAATTTAACTCAACAAGATTTAGCAGATTTAACAGGATTAACTCGCCAATATATTTGTGATATCGAAAATAAAAGCCGAAACAAGCATTTAAGTATTGCCGTATTAGGTAGAATTGCTGATGCCTTAAATTTGCACATAATCGAATTTTTTATCGAAGATGATAAATTAAAAATAGAAATCAAAGACATTTTAAAAACAATAAACAAAAGCGAAGAAAAAGAATTAATTAATTCCTAAAAAAACAAGAGTAATAATACCTCTTGTTAATTATCAATTGTCTTCCATTCAGTTGTACCACATTTAGTACAAATTTTTGGAGCAAGTATTTTTTTACCTTTAGGTAATTCCATATCTGTATCAATTTTACTACAAAGTATGCCACTTTCTGGATCAATATAAGCTATTCCAAATTTAGCATCTTTACATTCATCACATTGTGCATTTTTCATTTAATCACCATCCATAATTATTATGGATTTATTTACTATATTTATACTAAATAAAATAGAACACATATATGCCAAAAGATCAATATAATCGGCGAAAAATTCGACTCACTTTTAAAATTATTAAAAAAATAATGGCTATTTTAAACCATTATTTATTCACAAGTAGCACCAGTAGCTTCATAAATTTCAACAATGCCATCAAGTAGAAATTTACCATCTTTAACATAATTAGTCATCAATGGTTGATCAGTTACATATCGATCTAAATCCATTTCAGTATAATCAATTTCTACATTTGAAATTACTTTACCATCTTCTTTTTTTACTTCATAAGTATATCCACCATACGCATTATTCATAGAATCATAAGTAGTATTAATATAAGCTTCCATAGTATCTAAAATTTCAGTCGAATCAGAAATAATAGTTTCCACAGTATCTACTTTATCTACATAATCACCAGTATAATATATAGTATATTCTGCAGTTGTTTCATAGCCATTTATTACGTCTCTAGAGGACAACTCACAATGCACTGTTGCTTGTTTAGGTACTTCTTGTATCACATCTTCTTTTGTTTCTTCTCCACAACCAGTAAGTAAAAATAATAAAGACAATAAAAATAAACCTTTCTTCATAAATCTCCTTTCACTAAAATTATACTATAAAGAAAAAAGATTAGCAATAAAATACTAATCTTTAAACTAATTCAAGTTTTACTTCTAAAGCGTCGTCACCACGACGTTCTTTAAGTTTAATTATTCTAGTATAGCCACCATCTCTGGTTTCATACTTCTTTGCAAGTTCATCAAATGTTTTAGCAACAACATCTTTATCATTATGTAAAAATGCTAATGCTTTTCTACGAGCTACTAATGAACCATCTTTACCGTAAGAAATCATTTTATCAACAAACTTACGAACTTCTTTAGCTCTTGCTTCAGTAGTAACAACATATCCATTTGTAAGTACATCTTTAGTTAAACTTGCTAAAATACTTCTTCTAATTCTAGTTTCTCTTCCTAATTTTCTGTATTTCATATTATTACTCCTTAAATGATAGTCCTAATTCTTCAACTTTATCAAGAACTTCTTTTA
>CALVVJ010000056.1 GCA_944363835.1 uncultured Bacilli bacterium
ATATTGCTATGCCACCGTTATATAAATTAGATTATGGCAAGAAGAAATTTTATGCATATAGTGATGAAGAATTAGATGAAATTAAGAAAGATAATACTGGTAAATATTCTATTCAACGTTATAAAGGTCTAGGAGAAATGAATCCTGATCAACTTTGGGATACAACAATGAATCCTGATACTCGTAGTTTAATACGTGTAAATATTACTGATGCAGACTTGGAAGAAAAACGGGTTAATGTTTTAATGGGAGATAAAGTTGAGCCACGCAAGGAATGGATAAATGAGAATGTCGTATTTACCATGGAAGATAATTATCGAGCAGTATAGGGGTGTATATAATAAATGGAAAATATAATAAAAAGAATTGAAGATTATTCCCTCGAAGAAATTATGGGGGATCGTTTTGCTAAATATGCTAAAGAAATAATTCAAGATCGGGCCATACCGGATGTAAGAGATGGTTTAAAACCTGTTCAAAGAAGGATTTTATATGCCATGTTTAAAAATGGTAATACATGGGATAAAGGATATTTAAAATGTGCTACCACTGTTGGTGATGTTTTAGGTAAATACCATCCTCATGGTGACTCATCTGTTTATGATGCTATGGTTAGAATGTCTCAGTGGTGGAAACAAAATCACATTTTAATTGATATTCACGGTAACAACGGTTCGATGGATGGTGACCCACCAGCAGCATACCGTTATACAGAAGCAAGATTAGCCAAAATAAGTGGTGAATTGTTACGAGACTTAGATAAAAACACTGTTTCTTGGGCTCCAAATTTTGATGACCGTTTACTTGAACCAACTGTTTTGCCAGCTAAATTTCCTAATTTATTAGTAAATGGAACTAATGGTATTTCTGCAGGTTATGCTACTAATATTCCCCCTCATAATCTAGGTGAAATAATTGATGCCACAATTAAAAGAATCGATTCTCCAAATTGTTATTTAGATACAATATTGGAAATCGTCAAAGGACCCGATTTCCCAACCGGAGGTATCGCTGAAGGAAAACAAGGAATTATCGATGCCTTTAAAACTGGCCGGGGACGTGTTATAGTTCAAAGTAAATACGAATTTAAGAAAGAAAAGGGTAAAGAACAAATTATCATTAGTGAAATACCTTTTGATGTTAATAAACAAAATCTAGTAACTAAAATTGAAGGTATTCGTATTGATAAAAAAATTGAAGGAATTGCTGAAGTACGTGATGAAACAGACCGCGAAGGCTTAAGAATCGTCATCGATTTAAAAAATGGTGCTAATAAAGATTTAATTTTAATGTATTTACTTAAAAATACTGAACTGCAAGTATCTTATAATTACAATATGGTAGCTATAGTGAATAGAACCCCAAGAACTTTGGGTATTTTAGAAATTCTAGATGCTTATATAGCTCATCAAAAAGAAGTAATTACCAAAAGAACGGAATTTGATTTAGCTTATTATCAAAAAAATTATCATATTGTAACAGGTCTTATTAAAGCAATTTCTATATTAGATGAAGTAATTAAAACAATTAGAGCTAGCAAAAATAAAGGAGATGCTAAAGCCAACTTAGTTGCCAAATATGGGTTTACCGAAGAACAAGCCGAAGCTATCGTAACTTTACAACTTTATCGTTTAACTAATACCGACATAGTAACATTAGAAGAAGAATGTGCTAAATATCAAGCTTTAATTAAAGAATGTGAAAGTATTTTAAATGATGAAAACAAACTAAAAAATGTAATGAAAGCGGAACTACGCGAAGTTAAGAAAAATTATGCAATCCCTAGAAAAACAGAAATTAGAGATGAAGTAACAGAAATAAAAGTAAATATGAAAGAAATGATTCCTAACGAAAAGGTAGTAGTTGTTGTAACAAATGATGGTTACGTTAAACGTGTAAGTCAAAAAAGTTATAACTCATCTGATGAAGAAACTGCCTTAAAACCTGGAGATTTTGTTCGTAGTAAATACTTTGTCAGTACCCAAGACACATTACTATTATTTACTAACCTAGGAAACTATTTATATCTTCCGGTGCATAAATTACCAGAATGTAAATGGAAAGACTTAGGTAAACACATAAGCAATACAATAGTTATTAAAGAAGAAGAAAAAATCATAGCCAGTATGATTTTAAAAGATAAAGAAAAAACTGTTGTTATGTTCACTAAAAATGGTCTTACCAAACAAGTCTTATTGCAAGACTTTGAAGTAACGAGATACTCTAAACCTATTACGGCAATTAAACTAAAAGATCAAGATGAACTTATCAATGTAAGCATCTATAAAGACGACACTTTATTTGTAACTCATAATGGTTTATATCTTCGCTTTAAGACTGCCGAAATTCCAATTGTTGGTGTTAAAGCGAGTGGAGTAAAGGGCATTAACTTAAAAGACGATTATGTCATTTTTGCTTCGACGATTGCTGAAGAAAATGAATACTTAAATGTCTTTACTAACTTTAAAACAGCTAAGAGGCTAAAACTAAGTGATCTTACTTTAATTACTCGTGCCAAAAAAGGTAACATGCTCTTTAAGAAAGCTAAGACTAAAGATTATAAACTAGACTTTGCTTATCTTACTAATACCAAAGATATAAATTTATCCAAAATAGATAATGATTTTAAAGAGATAAAAAATAGTGAAATACCTATTATGGATATTACTAGTACTGGTAGTGTAATTACGAAAGAAAATGTTGAACTTTGGGCCCCAAAAGCTGAAGAAATAAATCTAATTAGAAAAGATAATAAAGATGATAATGTTAATACTGAAGAAGAAAAGCCTAAAAAAAATAGTGAACAATTATCTTTTGCTTCTTTCGTCGAAGATTTTAAAATTTAGGATAAATCACTCATTAAAATCATAAAATTTAATGGGTGATTTTTATATGAAACATGACGAATTTAAAAATTTTGTTAAAACTAAACCAGAACTCATTAAATATGTTCAAAGTGGGGAAATGACCTGGCAAAAATTTTATGAATTGTATGATTTATATGGCGAAGATGAAAGCATCTGGAATAAATATATATTAAATAATGAACGTAGTAATGTTACAGATAGTATTAGTAAAATTACAAATATTGTTAAGAATGTCGATGTTGACTCTATTAAAAGCCACATTAATACTGCTCAAAAAGCCATCGATTTTGTTCAAGATTTAACTAAGAAAACTCCTCAAAATATGACTAATAATTTAAATAAAGGACCAGTTTCTCCCAGGCCTTTAAATAAATTTTTCGAAGATTAATGCAATTAGTTACTCAAATGGCTTTCAAAAATAACCCTAAAGACTATGAACATTTAAAAGAAAATTCTTACTTTATCAAAGATTTTAATCGGGGAACTCTAGATTTTAAAAAGTTTCAAGAAACTATGAAAATAATGTATAAAGAACGAGTAACGGATAAAATAAATAATGTAGTAGAAAACATAGATCTTTTAAATTCTGTATTAAATATCCTTAAATAAAATATTGACTATTTTTATTATTTATAGTATATTTAATCATAGAGAGGTGTAGAAAACCATGAATGAAAATAACAATAATTTAAGAGGGTTTACTTTAGTAGAGTTGTTAGCAGTTATCGTAGTTTTAGCTATTGTTATGTTAATTGCTTTACAAGCAGTATTACCAGCAATGGAAAGAGCAAGACGTCAAACCTTTGCAATAGAAGCTAATGGAGCAATCGATGCCGCCAATACCTATTTTATGAGTTCGTATTTGACTGGAGGAAAAGGCTTTCCGGCAACTGAAGGTGCTACAAATTGCATAACCATAGAAAAATTGCGTGATGGTGGATATACTGAACTAGGAAATAATTATTCTGGTAAAGTAGTTGTTCAAAAGAAAGGAAACCTGCATTTGTATTATGTTTTCTTAGAAAAAGATGATACATGGATGGTTAATGGCGCTGGAACTGATATAAAGTTTAGTGGTACATACAACGGAAGTTTTAACGAAGACATCAACGAAGATGATGTTGAAGATTACCGTCAAATAGCTGATTTTGCTACATGTCCAAGTTAACAGAACCCAAAGTTCTGTTTTTTTCTCGCTAAAAATGCTATAATTAATTAGGTGATTGAAAATGATTATAGGTTCTCATGTTAATTTTGGAGCAAAACAATTATTAGGTTCTGCTCAAACTGCTGTCAGTTATGGTGCTAATACTTTTATGTTTTATACTGGTGCTCCTCAAAATACTATTAGGAAAAGTATCGATGCTAATTTAACCAAAGAAGCTCAAGAATATATGAAATATCATGATATTGATATCAACAATGTTATTTGTCATGCGCCGTATATTATTAATTTAGCTAATCGTGAAAAAGAAGATTCATGGAACTTTTCTATTAGCTTTCTTAAAAATGAAATAAATCGTATAACAGAAATGGGGATAAATTATATCGTGGTGCATCCTGGCAATGCTCTAAAACTTGATCGCATGACTGCTTTGCACAATATTGCTGAAGCAATAAATCTTATTCTTACCCCTGAAACTAAACCGATGATTTTATTAGAAACTATGGCAGGCAAGGGAACAGAATGTGGCATAAATCTTTATGAACTAAAAGTTATGCTTGATAACATTACTTTAAAAGATAAGGTTGGTATTTGCCTTGATACTTGTCATTTAAATGATTCGGGCATCGATATCGCTAAATTCGACGATTATTTAAAAGAATTTTCTGAAAGCATTGGCTTAGAAAAAATAAAATGTATCCATATAAATGATTCTAAAAATCCTATTGGTTCTCATAAAGACCGCCATGCTAATTTAGGTTATGGTACAATTGGTTTTGATAATCTAATAAATGTTTTATATAATTTCAAATTAAAAGATGTTCCAAAAATACTTGAAACACCATGGATTTTAGAATATCCACCATATAAATTGGAAATAGATATGATTAAATCTAAGAAATTTAATCCTAATCTAGAAAATGATTTAAAAGAACTTTACAAATAATTTCTAAATTTTTGCAAATACTCTTGAAATACTTTTTTAATTTTATTAAAGTTTTCAGGAGTATATTTATTTTTATAACGATCTATATCAAATAAATTGGGATTTTTCACAATATCTTTCCAATTTTTCTTGATAAAATCATAAGTAAAATCCAATTCCTCATTACTTAAATATACAGATTTACTAATTGCAAAATTGCTTACGTCTTCTTTCCTTAATTTATTTATATATAATTCAATAATATTATACATCTAACCCACCTAATATATTGTATGAATTTCTTTTAAAAAGAAATACTAATAGTATGAAAAAAAGAGAGTATTTTTATTTTATATTAATAATATTTATTTTTAGTATCTTAGGTATTAGATTACTTTTTATTCAAAATAATAAAGATATGTACCAAGATGAACTCCTTTCTAAGACTGAAGTATATATAAATGGTGGTAGTGCCCCAAGAGGACGTATTTTGGATACTAATGGCAATGTTTTGGTAGATAATATCGGAGTAAATACTATTTATTATAATAAAGTAAAGGGAATAAGTTCTACTGATGAAATAGCTATTGCTAAAGAATTAGCAAGTATTCTAACGACAAAAAAGGCCAGTATTACCGAATTAAAAGAGTATTGGTTAGTTCAAAATAACAATGGTAAGGATTTAATTACTAATGAAGAATACCAACTTCTTGAAGAAAGAAAAATAACTAGTGCAGAAATTGCTGATTTAAAGTTAGAACGTATTACTGATGACATGTTAGAAGCGTACACAGAACTAGATTATAAAGCAGCATTCATATATAGTTTGATGAATGATGGCTATGTTTATAATAAAAAGTTAATTTTAAAAGATGTAAGTGAAACAGAATATGCTCAAGTAATTGAAAAAAATATTCCGGGAATTACCGGAGAACTTTCTTGGGAACGCATTTATTTATATGGCGATACACTGAAAAACATTTTTGGCAGTGTAGGTCCCATTCCAGAAGAGAAAAAAGATGAGTATTTAAGTTCTGATTATGAACTTACGGATACAGTGGGATTAAGTTATTTAGAGCAAGAATATGAAGAATACTTAAAAGGAACTAAGGCTAAGTACTTAGTTAATAGCGATAATACTCTAACTTTAGTTTCTGAAGAAAAAAGAGGTAATGATTTAGTATTATCAATAGACATTAATCTACAACTTAAAGTAGAAGAAATAATTAAAGATAAAATTATCCTCGGAGACACTTACCCTAATACAGATTATTATAAAGATTCTTATGCTTTAGTAAGTGACCCTAATACTGGAAGTATCCTAGCTATTTCAGGAATTCGCCGTAATGATGATGATACATGGAGTGATATTTCTCTAAATACAATCAATAAATCTTTTACAATTGGTTCGGCAGTTAAAGGTGCTACTATATCTGTTGGATATAAATATGGTCTTATTGAAATGGATAAGTATATTACAGATTCTTGTGTAAAGTTATATTTAGTACCTGAAAAATGTAGTTTTAAAAGTCTAGGTCGCATTAATGACTTGAAGGCCTTAGCATATTCTTCTAATTACTACCAATATTTGATTGCCATTGCTCTTACGGGTAATACATATAAACCTAACATCAAGTTAAATGCTACAGAAGAACATTTTAATATTTATCGTAATACTCTAGCAAGTTTTGGCCTAGGAGTAACAACAGGTATCGACTTACCAGGAGAACAAACAGGCATAATTGGTAAAACTATTGCTGATGATTTACTTCTTAATTTAGCAATTGGTCAATATGATACATACACTCCCGTTGAAGTACTTCAGTACATTAATTCACTAGCCACCGGCAAACGAACAGCGCTTAGCTTAATGCAAGAAATACGAAATGGCGATGAAGTAATATTAACCAATACACCTAATGTCTTAAATACTATCGATTTAGATGAAGTCTACTTAAATAGAATTAGAGAAGGTTTAAAATTAGTTTTAAGTGAGGGAACTGGTCGTATCTATGTCGATAAATCGATTAATGCTGCTGGTAAAACCGGTACTAGTGAATCATTTTACGATAGTGATTCTGACGGTGCTGTCGATGTAGCAACCATTACTTCAACATTCGCGGGCTACTTTCCTGCCGATAACCCTAAATATAGTGTAGTAGTTATAACACCTAATATTTCTCACAATAACGGAACAAATGATACCATGTATTACGGTGCTAGTAAAATAACTAAAGATATAACCAATTATTTAGCGGGAAATAATTAGGTTGATAAAAATTTACGTTAACAACTTTTAATACTTTATTAAAATGATAGACAGCAAAGTAAAAACTAATTAAAAACCCTTGAAAAAAGCCCTAAATTTGGTTATAATGGTATAGATATTATTAGTGAGGAGGGAATTTTATGGCAAAAAAAGAAAATCGTAGTGAAGTTACTATGAGATGCTCTGTATGTGGTTTTGAATTACGCCCTGTTAGTAAAAATAAAAAGAATACTCCGGATCGTTTAGAATTAAACAGATATTGTCCAAAATGTAGAAAGACTGTAATTGCTAAAGAAAAGAAATAGTAAGGGGGAAATAATATGGATATAAATATTAATGATATTAAAAATGGTATGACTGTTATAATGGATGGTAACCTTTATACAATTGTTGAATTTCAACATGTTAAACCTGGTAAAGGTCCAGCATTTGTAAGAATAAAAAGAAAAAATTTAAGAACAGGATCTGTTACTGAAGATACTTTTAATACTAATATTAAAATAACTAAAGCTCATATTGAAAAAGTAAAAACACAATATCTATACAAAATGGGTGATTCATATGTATTTATG
>CALVVJ010000057.1 GCA_944363835.1 uncultured Bacilli bacterium
GATCCAAAAAGCTATAGTGATTATCTAAATAACTTAGGAATTAACGATACATACAATGGTATATTAGTAAATAAAAAAGATAATTATAATATATTTAAAGAAGATAGTAACATAGAACTTAATTTAATTACAACGGATACAAAATATAATTCTGAAACCGGTAGTTATGAGAATATAATTTCTCCATCTTTCATGACTTTAGATAATCTATATTTAGCAGAAAGTTATCCATATAGTAGTCTGCCAACGATTACCTTAATTGTTAATTTAGATAAATATGAAGAAATCATGAATGCTAGTTCAAAAGAAAATTCCTTTATACAATACGAAATAGATATTAATGCTAAAGACTATAAAGCTTTTGACAACGAAATAAATAAAATAATTGAAGAAAACCCCAATGTAGAAATTGATTATATGAATCATGAAATAATCAATTACAATTATAAAATGGAAGCCATTGCTGTATCCTTTATCTTTTATTCCATCCTTGCCTTTATTGCCATAATTAGCATAACAACTGTATTTAGCTCTATAAGCACAAATATTGGCATAAGAGAAAAAGAATTTTCAGTATTACGTAGCGTTGGATTAAGCAAAGCTGGTTTAAATAAAATGCTTATTTTAGAAGGAATATTTTTAGCTTTAAGAGTAATATTTTGGAGTTTACTGGTATCAATAATAATTATTTGGTTTATCAGAGAAGCCTTAAAAATGCTAAGTATTTTGGATAAAAATGTAATTATCCCTTATCCCCTTAGCTATATAATTGGCACAATAGTTGTCGTTTTATTACTAATTACTTTAGTTACAATTTATAGTATTAATAAAATAAAAAAGAAAAATATCGTCGATTCTATTAAAAATGAAAACATCTAAAATGGCATTAATTTGCCATTTTTTCTATTTATTAAACATGTTATAATATATTTAAGTTGTAAGATTAAAGGTGATGCAAAATGAAAATATTATTTATTTCTGATATCCATGGTATTTCTAAAAATTTAGATAAAATAAAATCTTTAGATGAAAAATATAACTTTGATAAAATAGTGAATCTAGGTGATATGTACTATTGTGGTTTATCTATAAAAGGAATCCTCGAAGTTGACCCTAATGCTATAAAAGACTTTTTAACTAGTTATCAACATAAACTACTTAGTATCCGTGGAAATTGTGATTCTGAAGTAGATATTGAAAAATCAGCATTCCCTATATGTAGTGATTTAGCTTTACTAAATGTTGATAACTTAAACATTTATTGTACTCATGGTCATATTTACAACATCGATAAAAATAGTAAATTTAATGATACTAATATTTTAATATATGGTCACTTCCATATTCCATACATCAAGAAAAAAGATAATATTACTTATGTTTGTGTTGGTTCCATATCCTTACCACGAGATGGCTATGGCCCAACTTATGCTATTTACGAAAATAAAAAAATTGCAATTTATTCATTAATGGATAATACATTAATTTTTGAAAGTGAGGTATAAAAATGAAATTACAAATAATTGGCTCTGGTGGTATGTGGCATAAAGAAAATAGTGCTAGTTACTTAATTGATGATCATATCTTGATCGACATGCCTAATGGTAGTTGCAAAAATCTATACAATCTAGGAATTAAAGTCGAGAAGATAGATAATGTTTTAATAACCCATTTCCATGGGGATCACTTCTTTGATATCCCATTTTATCTTCTTAAGAAGAGCAAAGAAGATGAACTAGATGTAAACATTTATTGTACTAAACCAGGTAAGAAAAAGATTGAAACTTTATTCAAATTAGGCTTTCCTACAGCTTCCAAAAAAGTTTTAAATCGTCTTCAACTAAAATATAATTTTATTGCCAATTTTACGATAAATAATTACGAAGTATCCAGAGTTAAAGTAAGCCATGGTGATTTTAAACCTGCGTATGGCTATATATTTAAAAGTAATAATCTAACTGTTGGTTTTACCGGTGACACTGGTTACTGTGATACGATTGATTACATGGCTAGCATTTGTGATTATCTAATTTGTGATTGTAGTTTTATTCTAGGCAATGAATCCCACATGGGAATTGATGATATCAAAAAATTGGCAACCAAATATCCTGATCATAAATTTGTTACTTCTCATATGTTCAGTGAGACCATCAAAGAAGCCAAAAAATTAAAAATAAAGAATATAATTGTTCCAAATGATGGCGATTATATTTTGAAAGGAGAGTAATATGAAATTTATTGGAACAAAACCATTAGAAACAGATAGATTAATACTTAGAAGGGCAACTCTTGCTGATGCTGATGTTGCCTACCAAAGTTGGTGTACAAGTGATGCCGTTGCTAAGTATGTTATGTGGGAAAAACACAAAAATGTAGAAGAAACAAGAGCTATTTATACTAAATGGCTTGAAGCATATCAAGATTTAGACACCTACCGTTGGATTGCTGAGATAAAAGAAACTGGTGAAGTAATTGGAACTATTGATATCAGTAAAAAATTTTTGGCATATGGCACTTGTGAAGTGGGGTATTGTTATGCTGAAAAATTCTGGGGCCAAGGATATGGAACTGAAATCTTAACGCGTGTAATAAAATTTTTATTTGAAGAATGTGATGCTGATATCATCGTTGGTGAACATATGGATAATAACCCAGCTAGTGGCAGAGTTATGGAAAAATCTGGATTAAAGTATGAAACTAGATTGCGAGCTAGAATCAATGATAAAATGGGTAGAAAAAACGATTTAATAGTCTATTCGCTAACTAAAGAAGAATATGAAAAGGAGCAACAAAATGGATGAAGTTGTACGGGTTTTGACAGAAAAGCATAAAACTATTGCTACTATGGAATCTTGCACTGGTGGAGGAGTAGTAAATGCTATTACCAATATTGAAGGGGCTAGTGAAGTCCTAAAGTTTAGCGCCGTAACTTATGCTAACGAATTCAAAATAAAAATGGGAGTAGACTCCCAAGTAATAGAAAAATATAGTGTTTATAGTATGGAAACAGCCATTGAAATGAGTACTAATATTGCTAAGTTTGCAAATGCTAATTACGGCATTGGTATAACAGGTAAATTAAATAGAGTAGATAGATTTAATAATGCTGGTGCTGATAATCAAATATTTATAAGTATTTATGATTGTGATAATAACCAATATTATAACTTTGATCTACTAGCAACTAAAAAAGATAGAAAAGAAAATAAAGACTTAATAATCACTGAAATTGCTAAAAAATTACTAACAATTATTTAGGCAAAGCCATAAGTACTACTTCAGTAGGATAATATTTATTTCCAAAATATCTTAAATAATATTTATAATTAGGATTAATAGTATCAATAAGCTTTGGTAACTTCCATAAGTCATCATGATTATGATACACCGCAATTAATAATTTTGGTGTATCTTTTTTTATGTGGTTTATAGCTCCAATTAAAGCTTGTTCTTCACTTCCTTCGATATCCATTTTAATTAAAGTTACTTTTTCTTTGATATCATCATCTAAAGTAACAGAAGTTACTTTATTATTTCCTATATCAGTTATTTTATTAGCAGATGCACTTGTCTCATTACTAGCTATATAAAATTCTTTATAAACACTTCCTAAAGCATTTCTTTTAATTATTATATTAGGATAATCTTTTAAATTATTTTGCATTATTTTAATACTATCCTCAGTTATTTCATATCCATATATTTTTTTATATTTTCCAAAGTAATTAATATAACTTAAAATAGTATCTCCAGTATATGCTCCCACATCGACAAAAACTTCTTCACTATTTGTCTTTATTAAATCTAAATCAAAATACTGTCTAAAATTATTTTCTCGTGCTATATCCAAATTACTAAAGTCATTATTATACCAATAGTTTAATATTCCATATAATACTTGCTTAGATCGATAATCTTCTAATTTATTATATAAACTAGCAAAGTCATTTCCATGGTCCTTTAAAACTTCTGCTCTTTTTTCTAACTCTTCAAACTCTTTGTTTTCATAACTGAGTTTTCCCCAATAATTAAATTGTCCTAAAAAATTTTCAATAGCATGTTTATTAAAGTCATCTATTTTTAAATAAGTATCTTTAATATTTTCTAAAATGTTATCCTTACTTAATATTTTAAAACTATTTACTAAATTTTTAAAATTAATATCTAATTTATTCACATAATCACCCTTTAATAATAATATGCATAATATTTTGACATTTTTCTTAAATTAGTGTATATTACTAGGCAACAAGATATGGGGTGGTAAGTATGGAAATAAGTTTAGAAAATTTAACTAACATAGTTTCTAGATATAATTTATTCAATTTAGAAAAAATCCAAAAAGCTTATGAATATGCTAAACTAAAACATGCTGGTCAATATCGAGAAAGTGGGGAAGAATATATTACTCATCCCTTAGCAGTAGCAATAATTCTTGCTAGACTTAATGCTGACACAGATACAATTTGTGCTGGCCTTTTACATGATGTTATCGAAGATACTAATACCACCAAGGAAGATATAGCAGCAGAGTTTGGAGAATCTGTTGCTACTTTAGTTATGGGAGTAACAAATTTAACTAGAGCATCTTTTAATAGTAAAATATCTTCTAATAATGCTAACTTGCGAAAACTTATTTTAGGAATGAATAAAGATGTCCGTATTTTAATAATTAAACTTGCTGATAGACTTCATAATATGATGACTTTACAATATAAGAAAAATCTCGAAAAACAACAAATGAAGGCTATGGAAACTTTAAGTATTTATGTTCCTATCGCTGAGGCTCTAGGATTATATAAAGTAAAATGTGATTTAGAAGATAAATGCTTTATGTTTTTAAAACCAAATGAATATGAAAAATATACTGATATTAGAAATAGGTATCAAGAAAGTACTAGAAATTTAGTGGCTGAAGTAACGAGCAGAATCAATGAAGTTTTACTAGCTAATGATATTCCCAATACTATAAAATTTCGTTTGCAAAATGTTTATGGTATTTTTAAAAGTTTAATGCTCCGAGAATCCCTTGAAGACATTCATGACTTCTTAGCATTTAAAATTATCTTAGATGATATTGATGCTTGTTATTTATCTTTAAGACATGTTCATGAAACATTTAAACCATTAACGCAATATTTTAAAGATTATATAAGCCTTCCTAAACAAAACCATTATCAAGCATTACATACTACTGTAATTGGTCCTGAAAGTAAAATATTTCAAATGCAACTTAAAACTGCTAGCATGGAAAAAGTGGCTCTTTATGGTATAACTGATTTTTGGCATGGTGATGAAGATGTCGGCGCCAAAGAAATGCAAGCATCCTTAAAAGAAAATTATCACTTCTATAAAGCAGTGTTAGAAATAAACAAACTAGCAAGTAGTAATCAAGAATTTGTTGAACTCATGAAAGATGAAGTATTTGCAGAAAAAATCCATGTATTTACTAAAGATGGTGTCTTAATTGATGATTTAGCCAAAGGTGCTACAGCTCTCGATTTTGCTTACCGTATTCACTCCGATATTGGTGATTCTATGGTTGCGGCTTTAGTAAATGGTAAATCAGTAAATTATGATTATGAACTAAAAGATGGCGATACTATTAGAATTATTACTGATTTTAATGCTGATGGGCCAACCAAAGAATGGCTAAGTATGGCTAAAACTGCTAGAGCTCATAAAAAAATAAGAGAATTTTTAAACAAACAAAAAAGAAATGGTCAAAAACTAACAAGATCTCCTTGATAAATATCCCTTTTAACCATTTCTTTATCTATTTCATTTAAAACACAGAACTTTTTTACTAACCATTTAGGTTCAATTAATTCTGATACTATTGGATCTCCCGTAATTCTTTCAATTACTATATTTTCATTTAATAATTGTAACTCATTACATACAATATCAACATATTCCTCACGACTCAATACATGAAACTTATTATTTTCATAAATACTTGCTAACTTAGTATTTTTAGGAATATAAAGCATATGAATCTTTACTCCATCAATGCCCAAGTTATTTAAATACTTAACTGTATTTAGCATATCTTCTTTGGTTTCATTAGGTAGACCATTAATAATGTGGGCAACTGTAAATATCCCTCTATTCTTTAGTTTTTCCACTGCTTCAGTAAAATTCTTTACATCATGACCACGATTAATATATTTGAGTGTTTCATCATTACTACTTTGAAGTCCTAATTCAACCATCAAAAATGTTTGTTTATTTAACTCACTTAAATAACTTAACCACTCATCACTTAAAGCATCAGGTCTAGTAGCAATAGATATTCCTACAACTTTGTTGATACCTAATAACTCATCAACATAACTTTTAAACTTAGTTATATCTCCATAAGTATTTGTTCCTGATTGGAAATAAGCAATATACAAACTATTGGGCCATTTCTTTTCTAAAACATCCTTTGCTTTATTAAACTGACTAACTATATCTAAACTACCATCACTTATATTAGCAACACTTCTTCCACTACAATATATGCAACCACCACTACTAAAGTTTGGACAACTGCTACCAATATCTAAAGGAACTTTAAATACTTTGCTTCCAAACTTTTTCCTAAAAAAACAATTCAAAGTATAATATCTCTTATTATCAATTGTATTTTTAAACATACTATCACCACGTATTACATATTTTATCATAAGTAATTGAATTTTGTTTATTTATTTGTTAAAATTAATTTGTGCTGGAATAGCTCAGTTGGTAGAGCAATGCCCTCGTAACGCATAGGTCGCTGGTTCAAGCCCGGCTTCCAGCACCATAAATGATTAAAAAGTCCACAATTGTGGGCTTTTATTGATAAATAATGTCAAAAATGCACAGTCATTGTGCAAAACAACATAAATTTTAGCAAAAATGCACAATATTTTCAAATTATTGTGCATTTTTGTTTAAATTATAATTGAAATGTTTAAATACATATTCTTATTTGATTAAAAATAATATCTTTTTTGCCCTTCTTTTATGTTATAATCTTTATTAAGAGGTGATATTGTGGGTAAAAAACTAGTTCTGGGTATATTTTTGATGAATTTATGCTTTTTGTTAACAGGTTGCACTTCCCATAGTAATGATTTGAAAGTCGAAGAAGATGAAGAAAATAAAGTTTATGATATTGTAAATATCGATGGAATTACTTTAGAAAATAAAAATGTAACAAAAAGTGGAGCAACTGTTATCGTAACAGATTTAACAGGGCTAAATAATGGATATACTACTTGGAGTATAATTGAAAAGTTTGATAATAATGATTGGAAAATTGTACCAAGAAAACCTCCAGAAGAGGGTGTTGTGTACACTCAAACTACTCCAATTTATAGTGTTGATGAGAATGGCATATTAGAGTTTAATTATAATTGGACAAGTTGGTACGGTGATTTGGAAAAGGGAAAATACAGGATTGTAATTGAAGTATACCTTGAATATTTTAATTCTTCAAATTCTGAAAATGAAGCAAAATATCTTGCTACTGAATTTGTCAT
>CALVVJ010000058.1 GCA_944363835.1 uncultured Bacilli bacterium
TCATCTACTTCCACAACATAAGAGTTCTTTCCACTTTCCGAAAGTCCTCCCAAACCAAAAATCTTTATTTTACTCAACATAATCACCTTCTAAAAATAAAAAAATAAGTTCTTCGGTAATTAAATTATACCAAAAAAACTATCTCAAATCAACTTCTTTCTTCACTTATAAGTTTACTAAGTGAAACTATTTCTAAATCTTTATAAAGAATACTATTTATTATAAGTTGAATGTTTTTAGTATCAGTACTCTTACTAACATAATATATATCTCCACTTTCAATATTATTTTTTATATCTATTATATTACTATTACTGATTACTTTATCACTTTTAACTAAATATTTGTTATTTTTTCGACATACATCTAAATTACTATCCGTAACATAACAAATATTAGAATTATTATTATATTTATTAAGTAAAGAATCTAAATCATTAAAATTATTTACTTCTCCATTTAAAGCCTCTAACTCCAAATCCTTAGCAAAATTATCCAAAGTAACTATTACACTTGCTGCAATATTATTATCAGAAAAATAATTTATCAGATTCGCATCATACTCTAATACAAAAGCCACACTATTTTTTAAAGAATTACCACGACTAATTATTTTATCGATATTATTGTTTAAAGAAACTTTTGGATACGTATCATCATAAATCAAGTAATATGCATTAAAAGCCTCCATATCTTTCATATTATAATAACTATCTTTTATATCAACAACCTGCCTATTTAAACCAGGAATTATATAACCTCCATCAATTACAGCACTGACACTAGCTATTTCATATGTATCTTTTACAGATTCAATTTCTTGATACAACTCATTATTTTCCAAGACATAATTAGCAATCTTTTCTGTATAAAAAAAACTAAACATAACAATAACAATAATTCCTATATTTCGAAAAAGTTTCAATTTACTTCACCCATTTAAAATATATGAATTAAATTAATTTTTTTAAACAAAAAACTAACCGTTTATACAGTTAGTCATCCAATTCGTTTCTTTACTAAATCTGATCCTCGCTTAGGGTCTTCAAATAATATTTCATAAACTAATTTATCTTTCCGAAGTTCATCAATAAACATAACTTCTTCTTGCGTCATAGTCCGGTACTCCGGCAACTCGGCTTTTTCAACCTTGATAATATTATCTGTACCCAACAAATAATCCGAAGTAACACCTAATATGTGCATAAATTCAATAATTGTTTCCAAAGTTGGATTCCTAGTTTCTTTTTCATAACAGCATATTGCTGACTTACCAACACCAACTAAATTGCCAAGTTCTTCCTGAGTCAATTTCTTTCTTTTTCTGGCATCTCTCAGTCTATTACCTTTAAGCATAAATAACCTCACTTCTTTATTTTAGTATATCTAAGTAATTAGAGATAATGCGCAAAATACACCTATAGTAAACTTAATTTTTGCTTTTTGTTTGTTCTTTTACTTTATCTTTATTTCCACTCGATAAAAAAGTTACTCTTTCAGCTATTACTTCAGTAATATATTTAATCTCTTTATCTTCTGTTTCATAGCTTCTATTTTGTAATCGGCCCTTAATACCTAAAATATCTCCCGCATGGCAAAATTCACTAGTATTAGCAGCAACACCATTCCATAAAACACAACGAATAAAGTCAGTTTCATAAATACCTTCGGTATTTTTAAATGCTCTTTGCACGGCCAAATTGACTGTCGTATACTTCTTACCACTTTCAGTTTCAACAACTGTAGGGTTTTCCGTAAGCCGACCAACCAAAACTACCTGATTCAACATGGTTACCTCCTTTCATTAAAAATTTACCAACAAAAAGCTAATAATGCAAATGCTCAATTTTCAATATTACCCCCCTTTTTTGCAAAAAATAGTATAGTATTTTAAACAATTTTGCAAAAAACCGCCCCAAAATTTAAAATTAGTAAAAATGATAAAAATTATAAATTATTTTTCCTATTGTATTTTTTGTCAAAATTTGCTAAACTATTTACAGAATATAGGAGTGTTTGTCATGGCAGAAAGTACAAGTTTAAATGAATATATTAAAAATGACTTTGAAAAGAAAAAAGAAAAGTATCCCAATTTAAAAGATTTTTCTTATGATGAAAAATCAGATACTTTAACATATAACAATTTATCGTTTAGTCCAGCAGCATATGCTTTAAGTCGTATTGATTCTTCTTTCTTTCAATTAGTCCCAGAAGATATTTTTAGTTACTTAAAAAATGGATTATACTATCAAAGTTCTAATGAAATTTCCAAAATAAGAAATATGATTACAGCAGAATTAATAATAACCGAAGAAGAACAAGCTCAATTAAAATATTTTGTAAGACAATATTTTAAAAGATTAGCAATCTACACTAATAATAATTTCTTATTTGCTAATAAAATGGAAGAAAGTGAAAGTTTAAAAAACTTTGCTAGTGACTTGCTAGAACGCCAAAAAATAGTTAATGGCGTTAGAACTGGCATCTACCGTAATATTGCTGCTGGTGTCATTCTTCAAGAATACGACTCAATTAGTAACGAATTAAAAAGAAAACAACCAACTCCCGAAAATACCAATGAACAAACTAACGAAAATAATCAAGACTTCAATCGAGGAATGAGTTTAACTCGCCAAAAACCAGGATATAATTTTCAAAGTCAAGAAGAAATAGATCGCCAAACAGAAAAAGAACAACATTTAGGCATGGCTGGTTTTACAAGTTTAATTTTAATTATCGGAACTGCTATAACTTTTGGAATGTATTTAGCTTTAAAACTTATGTAAATTTAAAACATACAAAAACAGAACTATTAAAAGTCCTGTTTTTTTGTTATTAATAATTTTCTTTCTTAAGTTCAAAGAAACTTTGTGGATGTGCACATACCGGACAAACTGCTGGTGCTTCTTTACCAACTACAACATGTCCACAATTACGACAAATCCAAATTGCTTCGCCTTCTTTACTGAACACTAACTTATCTTCAACATTCTTAAGAAGTTTACGATATCTTTCTTCATGTTCTTTTTCAATAGCAGCAACACCTTCAAAAAGGAATGCTATTCTTTCAAATCCTTCTTCGTGTGCTACTTTAGCAAATTCAGCATACATGTCAGTCCATTCATAATTTTCACCTTCAGCAGCATCCAATAAATTTTCTGCAGTTGTAGGAATATCTCCTCCATGAAGTTCCTTAAACCACATCTTAGCATGTTCTTTTTCATTATTAGCAGTTTCTTCAAATATTGCTGCTATTTGTTCATAACCTTCTTTTCTTGCTTTTGATGCATAATAAGTATACTTATTTCTTGCTTGAGATTCTCCAGCAAACGCTGCCATTAAGTTAGCTTCTGTTTTACTTCCTTTTAATTCCATTTTCTACTCCTCCTTTTGGCACTTTTCACAAATGCCTTCCAATATTATTTTGCAATTCATTACTACATTATTTTTATAAGTACTAATATTTTTAAAATTCAAATCATAAATATCAATAATTTTATGACATTTAACACAAATAAAATGTTGATGAAAATCCTTTTTATCATACCTAATTTTATCAGTACCATCATAAACAACATCAATTAGATGACTTTTTTCTAGCGCGTTTAAATTACGATAAACAGTTCCCAAACTGATATTTGAAATTTGTTTTCGTGCTTCTTCATAAACACCATAAGCATCTAAATGACTACAACTATTATTGATAATATCTAATATAACATTTCGTTGCTTTGTACTTCTCAATTAACACCTTCTAACTAGTAATGATTACTATTTAATTATACTAAAATAATAAAAAAAATGCAATGATTTAAATTGCACTTTACTTATTTTCGACAATTAATTTAATAGCAGTTTTTTGTTCTCCATTAATTACAATATCATTAAACGCTGGAATAACTACTAAATTATCTCCCGTCGGAGCCACAAAACCTCGACATATTGCAATTGCTTTGATTGCTTGATTAAGTGAACCAGCCCCAACAGTCTGAATTTCCACCATCTTTTTCTCCCGGTAAATATTAGCAATTGCTCCAGCCACTTTACTTGGATTAGATTTTGATGAAACCTTTAGAATTTCCATTATAACATCCTCTCTTTCTATCAAATTATATTAAATTGCTAGAAAAAATATCACTAAAAAAGGAAGATTATTTCTTCCCAGTCAAATAAATCGTCAACGGATCAACAAGCTCTAATATACCATGAATCAAATAAAAGTATCCTAAAACTAACACTTGAATATCATTTTCATAATATAAATTGATAGTTGTAAGTAAACCGCTCAATATAAATAATATAAGTGTTACTACCTCTAATATCCAAGTCTTATTTCTCCGATCATTGTAATAATCGGCTTTCTTAAGCTTAATCAAAGACATCATAATTATCCAAATAAATAATGATAAAGCTAAATACCATGGTACACTATCGATATCTAAAAAGCACACCACTACCAAAGCTACAATGCTAGCCAAAGTTGTAAATAATCCTTCATAATCCTTAGATTCTCTAACCAAAATAAATTTAACTAAATTAAGAACTCCATACACTGCTAATACTAATATAAAAATAAGTTTTACTTTTACAAATTGAAACAATGGAAAAATAAGAACCAAACTACCACATAATATTAAAAATGTTGCAATTATTAATTCAACTTTTTGCTTTTTATTCATAAGTTACCTCCACTTAAATAATAAGTTAGTTTATCTTAAAAGTCAATTATTTATTATACTTTTTCTATTTCTTCCACATAAGCATATAAAGTATCATGATAAGAAGAAATTTCTTCATATATAACTTTAATTTCATCTGAAACACAATTAGCTCTTCTAACCCCTACTTCTGTATTTACTAAAGGAATCGCATTTCTTTTTTTGGTATCAAATGATATATAAAAATTATGAGGTAAATCATTTGTACATATTAAATTATTCGCCTTATTAAATTTATTCCAAGAAGTAAAATACTTTTTAAAAACCTCTACTATATCACTTTCTTTTTTGGCATATAAATCATCTAAAGACACTAATTTATTTTTATTAGCTAACTTGACAACTTCACTTATATACTTCATTACATATTTATCTTTATTACCTTGTAATTCTTTAGCATAAATACTAACCATTTGACTAAAAGCCAAAGCGCTATCAATATTATTAAATCCAATTTCAGCTCTTCCATCTTCATTATTTAATACTACCATATTAGCAAATACTTCTTTTATTTTTTCTATATTATGCGTATGTAACCAAATATAACAAGTATGTAAAATACCATCAAGCCGGTCACAACAAAGTTGGGGCGATTTATTTTCAAGAATAGGATAGTTTTCCAACTCATCAAAGGATGCAATGCTAACACCATCTTCATCTAAATAAGTAAGTAACTCTTTATCGTTTTTTATCATATCTGAAATTTTTCTTTCAGAAGTTTCTTGGTTTAAATAATCACCATACACATAATCGATAGTATGAGCAAAACAAGGAGTTCCCACATCATGAAGTAGCGCTACAATCGTCGATTCCTTATCATGAGTAAAATGCCACGTCATATGTGCTACAACTAAACTATGATCAAAACGTGTATACAAAAATAATGGATTATAAAGATTAGTATAATCACACCCACAAAACTGAGTAACATATTTTAATCTTTGCATAGTCTTAGTTTCTAAATATTTATCTAAAAACTTTGGATATTCTTTATCAATAAATATACTCAAATAATCTTTCATAAAACACCTTTATTTTCTCTTGAATTGTTCGACATCACGAATTTTTAAAACATTATTCAACTCATTTTGCAAATCATAACCCGCTCTAATTACTCCAGCTTTAGCTAACTCTTCATCCGTTAAATTTTTATTATGATATGATGGAAATAATATTTTTACTTCTACTTCATCGCCACTGCATCAATATAATAGTCAGTAAAATCATCAATTGTATAATTAGTCCCTATAAACTCATCAACTGCTTCTAAAAAGCCAGAAAAGCAAATTACTTCATCACAATCCAATAGCATCGTTTTTTTCTTCACACCAATCATCTCAAAATGAAGATACAAGTCTTATACATTTACTGCTATCTTGGGAAAATGTAGCTTGTAAATACTCACTATTATCATCAACCCATATATAATCCACAGAATCGACACTTTTCCTAATTAAAACACCATCAACATTATTAAGCATTTCTACAACTTCTTCATAAGTTATAGAACTATCATCATCTACTAAGCGCTTAATATTTTCGTACTTCGTAAAATCAACTTTCTTATTAATCAGCGATGCATTATTAAACTCTTCCCTTACCTCTTTATTAGTAAAGTCAACGTAAACACTAAAATCGTTTGATATTTTCCAATGATATTCATTATATGTGGCATCTATCAATGTTCCTTCGACTCCAATAATATCATTTATTTCTGAAACACTATTATTCCAATCAATTACATCTAAACAATTAGTTACATCACAATTATCATTATTACTTAAAACATTTTCCTTTTTACAACCACTTATAATTAATAATAAAATAATCACTAAAAATAATCTAACTGTTTTCATAGTATCTCTCCAAATTTCTAAGAAAAGTATAGCATATTAACATCCATTTAACAATTGTTAGTATAATATTAGAAAAACATTTCAAAATATTAATGGTGAAAAAAATGGAAAATGAAATAAATATCTTAGATGAACTTAATAAAGGAGCATGTATGGAACAAGATGCTATTTCTTTTATACTAGACAAAGTTGAAAATGAAGATTTAAAAAAAGTTTTAGAAAAGCAATATAAAAAATACCTAAATATTGCTAATAAAATATCTAAAATATAGCCAGAATATAGCCACAAAGAACCTCATAAAACTAATACCATGAACAAAGTTATGACTTGGTATGGCATTAAAATGAAAACATTAATAGATAACAGTACTTCTAAAATAACTGAATTACTCCTTCAAGGAACAAACATGGGAATTATTGAAGGAAGAAAATTATTAAATCATAAAGATACCAATCTCGAAATTCATAAACTAATACAAGAATATGTCGATATGCAAGAAGAATGCGTTGAACAATTAAAAAAATTTTTATAAAATTAAAAAAATAAACCCCAAGCTCTATGAACTTGAGGTTTTATCCTTTATGGTGCCGTAACAGTGAATTGAACACTGATTTAATCCTTACCATGGACTTGTAATACCATTATACTATTACGGCTTAAAA
>CALVVJ010000059.1 GCA_944363835.1 uncultured Bacilli bacterium
ATGAAATTACTAATACGGTTTTCCCCACTAGTACGGATTAAAAAATCAACATCAGGAAGTTCATGATATAGATTTTTGGCAAATAAGTCTTCATCAATAGCATCAATAGTTATTTCGTTGTTTTGAATTTTTTGAATTATATTTTTGGTAGCATCAACTATTTCAGCTCGGCCACCATAACTTAAACAGAAGTTTACTACTAATCCCGTATTATCTTTAGTTTCTTCTTCTAAAGTTTCCATTGCTTTAACTATGTTAGGTTTTAAGTATTCCTTGCGACCTGAAAAATATATTTTAATGTTTTCTTGACGATATTCTTTTTTGACAGTAGTAAACCATTTTAAAAATAAATCCATTAAATAATTTACTTCACTTTCAGGTCTAGCAAAGTTTTCAGTAGAAAAAACATAAAGACTTAAGTAGTTTACTTCCTTTTCATGAGCTAAATAAAGAATTATTTTTCTTAAAGCTTCAGCACCCGCTTTATGTCCTTCACTACGGGATAGCCCACGTTCTTTAGCCCAACGACCATTGCCATCAACAATGATACCTAAATGATTTATTTTTTTCATACATTCTCCTTTTTTATATATTATACACCAGGAAAAAAAGAAAAGATATTATTTGTAAATTACTTTACACATTATCTTTTCCTTCTACGACGACGTTTTCTTTTTAATTTTTTTAATATTAGTAAGATAATAAATAAAAGAACAATTATACCAATACCTAAAAGTAACGGGTTATAATAAGGTATATCACTAGCCAAAGTTACATCAGCAGTATATAAAACTTCATCCCCATTAGAAACTGTAATTGTTCCCAATTTGGTTCCTTTTTTAGTAAAATATTCAATTTCTTCGACACCTTCATAAGTTACTTCAATATTATCAGAGGTACCATTTTCTAGATAAAGTTTTACATCTTCTGAACTAGTTATATTATAAGTACGTACTTTACTCCATTTAACAGGAATTGTTTTTATAATATCTTCCGTATTTAAAATTTGTTGATAACTATAATTATCATTATAATAATCATAAATAGTTATAGTATCTAAGACTGCACTATAATTTTGAGCAGTTGTTGAATGGATTACTACTAACAAATAATCGACACCATTTAAGGTGGTAATTGATGCTAAGCATCTTCCCGCGCCTTGGGTAAAACCACTTTTTGAGCCATCTATTTTATCGATATCTAAGATATCTTTATACGGATATAAAGTACATTCTAAATTGATGCCATTAGTAGTAGTATATTCTTTAGTTGTAAATATTTCTTTAAATAAGTCATTTTCTAAAGCATATTTTAGTAAAGTGGCAATATCACTAGCTGTCGAATAGTTATCATCGTCATCTTTACCTACAGGATTAGAAAAAGAAGTATTTTTTAAGCCAATTTCTTTAGCTTTAGCATTCATGGCTGTAATAAAATCATCATAACCTAAAGTATTATTAACTATAGCATTAACAGCATCAGCACCACTAGGAAGCAAAATTCCATAGAGTAAATCGCGATATGTTACTTTATCACCAATGCTAAATCCCGCTTTAGAATAGCCATCAGTTCCAATAAAATCTTTAGAAGTTATAGTTATAGTAGCATCATAATCTTCAATATTTTCAATTGCTACTAAAGCAGTCATTATCTTAGTTAAACTAGCAATACTCGTTAATTCATTGCTATTTTGTTCATAAAGTATTTCATTATCATTTAAATTATAAAGAATTACATTTTCACCAGTGATATTAAATTCTGCTGCACAAACATAAATTGGAGCAAAAAAGAAAAGAAGAAGAATTATAATCTTAGAAAAAATTTTAGACATTATTTTAATTCGTAAATAGTTCCTTCCCTAGTATCTTTTAAAATAATTCCTTCGTTTAGTAATTCTTCTCTTATAGCATCAGCAGTTTGATAATCTTTGTTCTTCTTAGCTTCATTTCTTTCTTTAATTTTATTTAAAATATATTCTTCATTTTCTACTTTTGGTTGATCTTTTTTAAGTAAATCGAGACTCAATACTTCATCCCAAGCGCTTACTAAATGATATTTGGTATCATCATTTACTTCACTTTTAAGTAAATCATATAAAACAGTAATAGCATTAGCAGTATTTAAATCCTCTTCTAAACAACTTTTAAATTTATTATCCCACTCTGTATAGGCTTTTTCATCAAAATTATCGCCATATTTTAAGGCTCCGGTGCGACTTAAAAGTTTTTTATAGGCATTTTCAGCACCATCTAGCGAAGAGTAAGAAAACACTAGTTGACGACGATAGTGACTAAGTAAGCACATATATCTAAAAGATAGTGGATTATAACCTTTTTCTTTTAAGAGGCTAACTGTCAATATTGCACCATGACTCTTACTCATTTTACCCGTTTCATCGTTTAAATGTTCATTATGAAACCAATATTTACACCATTTGTGTCCTAAGTATGATTCACTTTGAGCAATTTCATTGGTATGATGGGGAAAAATGTTATCTACTCCACCACCATGAATATCTAAGTATTCACCTAGGTATTTGATACTTATTCCACTACATTCAATATGCCAACCAGGATACCCCAATCCCCATGGACTATCCCATTTTAATTCTTGATCTTCAAACTTCGATTTAGTAAACCATAAAACAAAATCATTTTGATTTTTCTTACTTTGGTCTTCTAAAACACCCTCACGTGCTCCGACGACCATTTCATCAGCCTTATGATTAGTTAGCACGTAATAATCATCTAGTTTAGTTGTATCAAAATAAATATTTCCCCCAGATTCGTAAGCATAACCTGTATCAAGTAATTTGGTAATTATTTTGATATATTCATTAATATTAGCAGTAGCAGGACTTACTATATCGGGGCGACGATTGTTAACTAAATCAAAATCACGGAAAAAGGCATCAGTATAGAATCTCGCGATATCCATTACTGTCTTATTTTCTTTTTTAGCACTGGCAACCATTTTATCATCACCAGAATCAGAATCACTAGTTAAATGTCCGACATCCGTGATATTCATAACACGCTTTACATTATATCCTAAGTATCTTAGCGTTTTATCTAAAATATCATGACCAATATAATTACGCATGTTGCCGATATGGGCATAATGATATACTGTTGGCCCGCAAGTATAAAAGCCCACTTCTAATTCATTCCAAGGAACGAATTCTTCTACTTTCCTTGTCAAAGTATTATATATTTTCATAATCTTACTCCTCATCTAATGTTGGGTGAATAGAAAGAGTTGCTCCATCTTCATCAATTCTAATTAAATCAATAGTATACTCTAAACTTATTTTATCAATTTGAACACTATGAGGGTCAACACTTCCTAATTCAACGTATGCAATTTTAGCATCATTTAATACTAATAATTTAACTATATATTGTCCAGCATCTTTATCATCTTTAATATCTAAAAGTTTAACAGTTACAGCATCCTCAACAACAGCATAATCCATTTCATCTAGAGTAAAATAGCGATTATAAAAAGTATCAATTCTATCACAATCTATAAAAAATTTATAAATACCAAACCCCAACAATATTAAAATGACAACCCCTGATATTATTCCAATTATTTTCTTCATTTTAATCTTTCTAATACTGTATCTTTACCAATTAAGTATATTGTATCAGCAAGTTCTGGCCCATGCATGAAACCACTTGCTTTAATACGGATTGGCATATACAGCAATTTACCTTTCACTCCTAGAGTATTTTTGATATTGTTAATAGCATTGTTAATAGCATCAATATTCCAATCAGTAATACTATCTACTTCTTTACGGAAAGTAGCAATTACATCTTTTGTAACTGGATCGCTATCTAAAAATTCTTTTTCTTCAGCATCTAAAGTAATTGAATCAATAAAGAAATTTGCTGTAAGTTCATTTATTTCTTCACCATAATTTAGATGGTCTTTGTAAATAAGTAATAATTTATCTACCCATTCACTACTTTTATTGGATACATCTCTAGTAAAATACTTTTTTATCCATGCTAAGTATTTGTCTTCTTCCATCTTTTTAATGTATTGAGCATTAAACCAACGAAGTTTTTTGACATCATATTGACTGGATGATTTACTGATACGATGTTCATCAAAATTGTGAATAAGTTCATCCATTGTAAATAGTTCTTGATTATTAGTTGGACTCCATCCAAGTAAACTTAAGTAATTGACAATTGCTTCTGGTAAATATCCTGAATTATATAAGTCCATGAAAGAAGCATCACCATTACGTTTGGAAAGTTTATTGCCATCTTCCCCAAGAACCATAGCTACATGAGCATAGATTGGTTTTTCCCAGCCGAATGCTTCATATAATAAATTATACTTAGCAGTTTGGTCTAAGTATTCTTTACCACGAATTACATGAGTTATTTCCATTAGATGGTCATCAATTACATTGGCAAAGTTATAGGTTGGAAAACCATCACTCTTAAGAAGTATTTGGTCATCAAGTATACTATTATCAATTTTTATTTTACCGTAGATGATGTCATCAACAATTGTAACACCAGTTTTAGGCATTTTTTGTCTGATAACATAAGGGACGCCGTTAGCTAAATTTTCAGCAATCTTTTCTTTACTAAGACGTGAACATCGTCCATCATATAAAAATGGTTTATGACGAGCATTTGCTCTTTCCCGCATGGCATTTAGTTCTTCTTCAGAGCAAAAACAATAGTAGGCTTTACCCTTTTCGACTAATTCTTCAGCATACTTTTTGTAAATATCTTTTCTTTCACTTTGAATGTATGGACCATATCCTTTATCATTATTTGGTCCTTCATCAATGGTAATATTACAAAGTTCTAAAGTTTTATAAATAAAGTCAATTGCACCCTCAACTTGGCGTTCTTGATCAGTATCTTCAATACGTAAGATAAATGATCCATCATATTTTCTAGCAAGCAAATATTCAAATATTGCTGTTCTTAAATTTCCAATATGCATAAACCCAGTTGGACTAGGTGCATAACGTGTTCTAACTTTCATAATTCTCAACTCCACCCTTATTTTACCATAGAAACAAGAAAAAAGGAATGTTTTTGATTGACTATATTATAAAATAATTACTCATGATAAAAATACTGAAGATTACGTAATAGTACTTCAGTATTTTTCTTTAAATCTCTTTTATTCATTGCATATTTCTTAGCATAGTAATCTAAGTTTTTTAAGGTATTATTTAAAAATATTATTGTCTCTTCATAGTTAGCGTATTTTAAAAATTCAGTTGTAAAAGTTATACCATCAAGAAATCCACGGCGATAAATTTTAGTATTTTCCCATTCATATAGTTTTTTTCTAAACATAATATCACTAATAAATTTTATGTAATATATTAGATAAAATAACTGGAATTATATAGTTCTGGAAAACTTGCTAAAACTATTTGTTTAATATAAGATATTTTTGCATGAAGATGAGGATATTCACTAAAATCTTCGCCTTGGCAAATAAATTCAAACATTCGTGCTCGATCTTCTAATTCATTACTTCTTGCATAGTTATCCACGAAATAAATGCCATCATTATATTTATTATTCAATGTATCCGAAAATACTTGATTAGTATAATAGACATTAGAATATGTAAAACCAGATGGATTTAAATTAGACCAACTTGCAAATGTAATATTAAATGATGATAGATAATCTTCAATAACATGAAATGTTTCATGAAAAGCAATGTTGTTAATATTTTCTCCGCTATTTACTGTTAATATTATATTATACTTATTATTCTTCTTAATATATAAACCTACGACATCGGCATTGCCAAATTCATTACGGGTAGTTGAAGAAATATCATCTGCTAAATATATTTCTAAACCATTCATTCCATAGCCGAAGAATCTAGAGAAAAAATCAGCGTTAAAAACTAAGAAATATCTTTCTAAATCTTCCAAAGCAGCAATTATATCATTGTAATTAGAAGTTTCAGTGATAGTATAATTACTACTCAAATTATTAGGATTATCTTCTAAATTTATATTTACATTATAAACATCTTGATAATAAGCTATTTTGCTAGTAATGAGTTCTGTTTCATAAGTACTAGCTTCATTTGTAAATTCTATTTCTCTAATATCATAAACATATAAAGTATTAGTAGTATATATGTAAAGATGATTGTTAATAACTTGTAAATTATTAACATCTTCACTCACTTTACTTACATCAATATTAGTAAAATTAGAAGAATCATAAAGATTATAAACATTTATTAAATCATCATTTAAAACATAAAGATAATAATCATTGGCTCCTAGAGTGAATGTCGAACTAGTTAAACTATTTATAGGACTATTAAATTCTTTATATACATTGTTTTTCGCATCATATATTTTTATTTTAGAATTATTATATGTATATATACCACTTTCATATTTTTGGTAAGCTACAATATTGGTTTCTAATAATTCACTATTGCGATAAAGGCTTAGCATTTCTGTTATATCATTATAACGCATTAGTAGACATTCATCAGTACAATAAGCATCCTTTACATAAGGTGTATCTAAAGATATATAAGCATTACTTGTATATTTATAGTAACCATTTATATATTCATAACTTGTATTATTATCGATAATACTAAAATTCATATTAGCACTATCAGTATTGATAGCATAATTATAGTTACTACTTATATCTTGATTAATTATCTTATGAAATGTTGTATCATATATAGTTACTTCTTGGGTGTTGACACAATAAATATAAGGATATGCATCTTCATTTTGGAGTTTACAAGTACTTGATATATTATAAGAATAAATATCTTCTTTATTAGTATTTATATCTATTTTTTTTAATAAATAATATTCATCAGCATTATATAAAAGATAAATAGAGTTATTTTCTACAACACTATTTACATAGGAAAAGCCATCTAATTCGATGTTATAAGTTGATAAAGCATAGGTTTTAGTATGTTCATGTAAATCTAAATAATTATCATATAATTTAAATCCCATTAGTACTAAAACTATGACTATTAAACTACATATAAGTTCTAATAAATTATATTTTCTCATTAGCCAGCACCATGAGAATATTCTAACACAATTTTTAATATATGACAAATGAGTGTCGAACTTTGTCGTACTCTTTTTCTTGCAAATTCAATTATTTAACTTTAGAATAATTAACCGTTACCTGCTAGTGGTAGTGCCTGCTTTCAACTGAGTAATTTCTTACTACTC
>CALVVJ010000060.1 GCA_944363835.1 uncultured Bacilli bacterium
CTCAACTTAGAAACCTCTGCTATTTCTTGAGTAGATAGTTTATCTTTTAAGTTCTTTATCATCTCTATTTCTTTTTGTTCAATACCTTCTTTAATTCCAGCATCAACGCCATCATCGTACGCCATATCTATTTCCATATCATGCATCATTCGTTTTTCTTCTTCACTATGTGGATATATAAAAATGTATCTTCACTATATTTCATCAACGCATCACCATATTCCTTTACTATTTCATCGCTTGGATAAAAACTTGCTAATTCTTCTAATGTCATATCTAGCATAAGTAAATATTTATACTCATCCAATTCACCTTTATCATAGCAAAGTTTTTCAAAGTTGTCCATAAAAACAATTTTCTTCCTTGGTTACTTATGCTAACACAATAAGTATTTTCTGTCTAGAGTATAATTTTATCTTCTTTTGTCGAACTTAAAAATCGATGCTATAAATCCCTTATAGCATCGATTAAATCTTCTATTTTATAGTTCTTATTATTAAGTTTATACTCTCCTATTACTTGTTCTATCCTATATCTTTCTTTAGCCTTATCCATTACTTCAAGATATTTATTACTAATACCTTTATAACTATCTATTATCTTATCTTTATCATATATTACATACGCTATCTTCTTAATTTGTAATATCCCTATTACTTTATTATAAGCACTACTAGGATATGAACAACTATTTCTAGATTCTATAAACCTATAAGTTTTTGATTTCAATCATATATCATCCATGTACTATCTGTTCTAGTACAATTAAAATATATCACACTTACCTATCTAACGCAATACTTAATTTATTATCATCGATAATATATGTTAAATCCTTGTCTGGTTTAATTGTTCCATAAATTAATATCTCAATATTTCTTTTTTCAAAAGATTTAATAACTAAATCATTACTAATTACATCGAGTAAACATATAAAGTCAAAATTATAATCACTATCACTATTTAAAATATAATTTAATACTCCCACTTTATATTTAGAAGTACTATTCTTGATTTTTCTAATAACCTTAGTATCAAAAGACATAAGCATTATGTTTTTCTTATAACGATTCAATAACTTCAATAACTTCTTAACATTAATATTAAAATCTTTTATCTCTAACAATAATATTTTATTAGTATTTATCATTAATACTTTTTCTAATTTTATAGCATCTTGTTTTATATCTTTATATAATATTTTATTTACTAACACTCCCTTATATAAAGCATCATGATAAATAATAAATACCCCATCTTTCGTTACTCTAACATCGGTTTCAATTCCAATATATTTATCACTATTTAACCCATTTAAAATAGCTTCATAAGAATTTGGTTTAACTGTCTTACTCCAAAGGCCACGATGCGCAATAAACTCCATAAAAAAACACCTAATAAATTTTATTAAGGTGTTTAAAACAAAATTACTTAAAAGCCAGTAAAACAGTAAAATATAATAATCCTAAAACTACTAAAATTACTGTTTTTCCTACTCCTTTAATTTTATTTTCTCGCATTTATATATCCTCGCATTCTAGACACTATTCTAACAAAAAAGATATATAAATGACAAGATAAAATTCTAACATTTGACATAACTAGACGCAATATTATCTAATTTTTATTTTCTTCCCATTCAGCAGTTATCGTTAAATTACTTTCTACTGGTGTACTAAAATCATATTTTTTACCATCGACATACCAACCTAAGAAAGTATATCCTGAAGCTGTAGGATCTTCTGGCTTTTCTACTACTTCACCAATTCGTACTTCTTGAGATTTAATGCCTACTCCCATTTGCACATTAAATGTTACTGTAAATGTTCTAAAAAAATTGAGATAGACAAATATTGCTACTACAGCAACTACCAAAATTACTCCCATCAATATTGTTTTTTTCTTATCTAACTTTTCCATTATCGACTTTTCCCTCTTTCTTCCTCAATTTCATCTGTTAATTCTAACACATGAACTTTTTTTAATTCTAATTCTAATATATACAATTTTTTCATATATTTTTCCACAAATTCTTTTTTCAAATATTGATTATATTTATAAAGCAAAATATTTCTAATACGGTCTAATTCCGTATAAGCTACTAAAACATCCCCACTTGTTGTCTCATCACCAGCAACTATTAAATCATAAACAATCTTCAGCAAACGATTATAAGCCTTAACAATTTTATCTTCCAAAATTCCACTGACCATATCGGCATCCAAAACTGTTATTTTTTTTACTCTTTTATATTCTTTCTTAGGTGAAAATGAATATCCTGTTTGTTCTTTATAAAGTAAAACTTTCTTTTCTTTATCATCATTTTTAAGTATATAACTATTCATCTTCATCCCCCATTAAATCTGGCCTCAACTCTTTCGTTTTTCTTTTTTGTTCTTCCTTACGGTACTCCGCAATTTTTTGATGATTACCACTAATCAAAATCTCTGGCACTTTCATTCCTCGATATTCAGCTGGTTTCGTATATTGCGGATAATCGAGTAAATTATTATTAAACGATTCATTAGCAAGCGACTCATCATTTATTACTCCCGGAATAAGTCTTACTACCGAATCAACTATCGCTGCCGCAGGAATTTCTCCTCCCGTCAAGACAAAATCACCAATACTAATTATTTCATCGACAATTGTCTTAATTCGCTCATCAAAGCCTTCATAATGTCCACAAAGCAAAATTAAATGTTTATATTCTTTTAACCTATTAGCTATACCTTGCTTATAAGTTTTCCCCTCTGGTGAAAGCATAATAACATGGGCCTCTGGAGTTCTAATGGCATCTAAACACTCAAATATCGGTTCACATCTTAAAAGCATACCGGCTCCTCCACCATATGGCGTATCATCCACCTGTTTATTATTAAGAGGTGAAAACTCCCGAAAATCGATAACATTTATTGTAACATAGCCTTTTTCAATTGCTCTTTTAATAATTGATTCAGTTAAAAATCCTTCCACAATTTTAGGAAAAAGTGTCAATATATCTATTCGCATACTTCACCTCCATCAATACAATTATACTAAATAATTAAATCTTTTGCATTATTTGTATATAATATTTTTGCATTCTTGTCAAAACTTTCAATATAAGCATCAACTAAAGGAATCAAATATTCTTTATCTTCATACAATACCTTTACATAACTAGAACCCGTTCCAATATAAGCATCAATTACTTTTCCTATTTCTTCTTTACCATCAACTACTCTAGCATCAATTAAATCTTCTAATAAATACTCATCATCATTTAAATTCAAATCCATCTTTCTTACATAAACATTAAAGCCAATATATTTAGTAATTAAATTAATATCATTTAAATCATTTACTCTAATTAATATATAATTTTTATGATATCTTACACTAGTAATTTTAAGCCATTCTTCTTTAATTAATACTTGCATTCCCAACTTAAATGCCAATTCTTTTTTATCAAAATCACTAAGTATTTTAAGTTCCCCTTTTATTCCAAAAAAGTTTATTACTTTTCCTACACATACTAATTCATTCATAACTAACCTCATACATAAGTATACTTGCAGCTACTCCTACATTTAAAGATTCACAACTATCATTCATTTTAATATAGACAAATTCATCACACAAATCTCTAACTTCTTCACTAACTCCATTACCTTCATTACCTAAAACCAATGCTATATTATCTTTTTTTAAATCCCGAATATCTCTACCTTTTATAACATCAGTTCCTACTAACCTATAACCCAAATTTTTAAGCGTCGGCAAGAAATCCAATAAATTTCTTCTTAAAACATTGATGTGAAAAATCATCCCTTCAGTTGCCCTAATTACCTTAGGGTTATATAAATCTACTGAAGTATTACTAAGTATTATATTAGTAAAACCAAAAGCTATACATGAACGAATTATAGTTCCCAAATTTCCAGGATCTTGAATACCGTCTAAAACCATAACATTGCCACTAATACTATCTTCCGGAATAAATCTTACCACTGCTGCATTGTAACTAATAGATTGTTGCATACTTATCTTTTCCATTATTTCCTTAGTAACAAAAAAATCAGCATTATGATCAACTATACTAATAGTTTCTATAACTAAATTTTGTTTTTTAGCCTCACTAATTAAATGGTCTCCTTCAATTAAAAATCTTCTTTCTTTATCTCTAACTTTCTTTTCTCTTAAAGAATACCAATACTTAACATGTTCATTTTGCAAACTAGTAATATTCATCTAATACCTCAATTTCTTTCTTGCTTCCTTATAATTAGGATATGCTTGCCCCACTAAATTCCAGAAATTCTTGCCATGATTGCCTTCAAAAAAATGACATAGCTCATGTACTATAACATAATCTAATAGTTCTACTTCTTTTTTAAGTAACTCTGTATTGAGAGTAACCGTTTTTTTAGAAGTATTACAAACACCCCACCGTGTTCGCATCTTTCTAAACTTCAAAGTAAATTCAGGTAAGTGTGAAAAACACTTCTTAGCAATTTCCACTTCTTTCGTAAATATTTCTACTACTTTATCTTGATAAAATTTATCAAGTTCTTTAAGTGATGGTGTATAAACATATTTATCATCAAAAGTTATTCCTTCATTATCTTCTTTTATTTCAATATAATATTTCTTACCTAAATACCAAAACTTATCATCATCCCTACATCTATCTTCCATTTTTTCATACATTTTCAAAATGTCCGTTTCATTTTCTTTAATAAGTTTTAGTATACTATTAGAACTTAAAAACATCGGAGCATTAACATATAATTTTAAGTCTTCTTTAACTCGAAAATAAATATTTTTATTATTCTTTCTATTTACTACTACTTCTATTTCTAATCCATTACTTGCTTTGTATGTCATTTTTAAGTATATCCCTTATTTCTTCTAATGTTTTAAGTTCGGCACTTCTAGTATCTTTCTTTTCTTCCTTTTTTTCTTTCTTAGCAGTTACTCTATTTACTATCTTAACAACTATAAATAAACAAAAAGCAACAATTAAAAAGTCCATAACACTTTGAATAAATGCTCCATACATAATTTGGGTATCTCGAAATGTTATTGAAAGATTAGAAAAGTCGACACCACCAAGAACAAGACCAATAACTGGTGTAAAAATATTATTAACTAGGCTTGTTACAATTGATGAAAATGCACTACCGACGATAACACCAACTGCTAAATCCAGCACATTCCCCCGAGCAATAAATTTTTTAAATTCTTTTATCATAATACCACTTCCATAATAATTTTATCACATAAAAACTGGTATTGCTACCAGTTTTTAAACGACAATTCTAAATGGGTTTTGTTGAGTGCCATTACCGCTGGAAATTGTAGCTGTGGATGTCAGACTAAAGGACGGGCGAACAGCAAGAGTAGAGTTCTCACTGCCGACAGCCACGACACCACCGCGGTAGGTAGACACCATAAACACACCACGGATACCGTCTGAAGATCGGGAAATTAACCATTCATCAACACCTAAATATAGCCAATTATCTGTTCCGTAATTTTCTTCAGATAATGCTGTTGTCCATTTTTCTGGACTTGCTCCATATCCATAATCTGATACATACATTAATCCTATTTTCATTGTTTCTTCATACCCACTTTGTCCTGTTCCTACTTCTACATCATATATTGCTTTTGTAGTATTTATACCATTAAATCCACCAACTTGCCACGTTGTTTCTGCTATCAAATTTTGCCATTCACTTTCTAGTGTATTATAGTATGTTGTATTTAGTATTGTGTATATATCTGGTTTGGTACTTGCATCCCAGATGTTTACATTTGAAAGATTCCAAAAATAGCTTTCATAATCGTGTTTGATTAATTTTACTTGTCCATCAAACACTCCGATTATTCGATATAGGTTGTCAGTTGGGCAACTTGCTGCATCTGAACCAAAGCATACATAGTTATTTGGATTTGCTCCACTATATCTATATGAATTATCTCCTGCTTCTTGATTAGCATTGGTATAACTTCCTGTTCCATCATGTAAGTATAATCCATTTACTCCATCTTCGGTATATAAATTTGTTATATATGTTGCAAAGTTTCCTAAATTAGTACTTACATTCATACTATACACTGCTGATTGATATCCTTCACTATCTACAGCATATGCTTTTAATGTATATTCTGTTGCTGCATCTAATCCAGTAAATGTATATGTATTACTTGCACTACTTACATATTCTTCTTCATTTTTTGCAAAGTAATAATTGGTTATTGTATTTTCACTTTCGGCATTTACTGTTAGTGTTATACTATCAGTTGTTATATTACTTGTACTTACTTCGGTTATTCCTATTGGTGAATCTTCTCTTATTATTAGTGATGCTTCAAATGTTTTTCCTGTATTTTCTTCTTGGTCACTATCTAGATTTACAAGTGTTACTGTTACATTCCATTCTTGGGTTGTTGATGTATTGGTTGCAGTTATTTCATAGTTATCTGCTATTGTGATTAGTCCTGTTTGGGTTGTTATATCAAAACCATTTATTATTTGTGATTCTCCACCTGTTACTGTTGTTACATTTTCTTTATAAGAAAGTCCTGATATTGATGTAACGGGATTTCCTTCCGGGTCTGTTATTGTTAATATTAACTCTGGTGTATTTTCATCTACTGTATAGATAAAATCATTACTTGTAATATTTAAATATAAGTAATAATTTCTTGTTGCAGTGTTAGTTGCATTATTTGCTGTTAACATTGCACTTGCTGTTGTGCTACCTGCTTGGTTACCTAAGCCTTGAGCAAAATTACTTTGGTCAGCAATAATACTTATTGCTTCTCCTACACTAAATGATAAGTTATCAGTTGTTGCAGTATTTGCATTAACATTGATATTTCCAGTTCCACCACCTTGGGCAGCAACATATCCAAATGTTACTCCAACTACTACTGCTATTAGAGTTACTATTCCAATTATAGATAACACTAATGCTTTCTTTTGATTACTTTTTTCCATATAAATTCAATCCTTCCTTTTTAGGTATATTTCTAGTGTAAATTGACGTAAACCTAAATTATCAATTTTACTATATATACCCTCTATATTTCCTATATTACCAAAAAAAAAAAAAAAAAAAACAAC
>CALVVJ010000061.1 GCA_944363835.1 uncultured Bacilli bacterium
TAATTTATTAAGTATTACTTTATTGATATAATAGTTACGTTCATTTTCGTTTTTTATATGTAATAAATATATATAATGAGACCAACTTAATTGTGTCTACACTGTTGACATTTTTGGAAATACCAGATAGAAACTTCTTGTTCTACTAAGAGTTCTAAATTCATAACACTTGCCGTATTTTAAGCTTAACTTATGTCCCCATTCTTTGATTAAACCATCACCATACTTAGCACGTTTCTTTCCACCTTGGGCTTCGACGATGAGTCTTCCAATATTCCAATAAGTATACAAAGTTTCACTATTGTCTTGTAAGGCACGAACACCTTTGTTAATTTCATTTTGTTTAATTAAACTTTCAACTTCTTTATAATAATTCATATTTTCAAAACCTTTCTTTATAAATTAAGTTAACATATAAGTAGTAACATAAATATCATTATTGGTTGTATATTCAATAACAAACCTGTTCTTTTTCTTGACTATAAGTATTCCAATGGTTTTATTGTTATTACTTTCTTTTATATTTTTTTCAATATAATTAACATAAAATTCTAATTGACCTATATCCTGAGGTTTTGATTCCTTTGTTTTAACTTCAACCACTATATAAGCATTAAGTTTTATATTAAAGAATAATAAATCGATATAATTATAGGAAGCACCTATTTTTATTTTATATTCATGACCAACTAGAGCAAAACCAGTACCCAATTCTAAAAATTTATTTTCGAGTAAAGAGATAATATATTTATGGATGGCTTTTTCATTTACTTCATTTGTATTTTTATCAATCTTTAAAATAATAGGGTCCTTTATCATATCTTCAATTGTAAGTGGAGTAGTATTTTCTTCATCAATTAATTTGATATTTTCTTTATCAGCATAAGATAATCTATCAAATGCTTTATTCTTTATTTCACGCCTTAAATCTCGGACAGATAGGTTATTAAGTATTACTTGATTAATATAGTAGTTTCTTTCATTCTCATTTTTTATAGGTAATATGTAACGATAGTGAGTCCATGTTAATTTGGGGTTCACTGAACCCCAAATTGGAAATTCTATGTAAAATGAACGAGTTCTTCGTAAGTTTCTTGAATCATATGTTTTTCCATATATTTCACTTAACTTATGTCCCCACTCTTTGATTAAACCATCACCATACTTGGCTCGTTTCTTTCCGCCTTGGGCTTCGACGATGAGTCTTCCAATATTCCAATAAGTATACAAAGTTTCACTATTGTCTTGTAAGGTACGAACACCTTTGTTAATTTCATTTTGTTTAATTAAACTTTCGACTTCTTTATAATAATTCAGAACAAAAGCCAAACAAGTTTGGCATCCTTGCATCACTACAAGGTATTTCTACTTCACTGGACTCTTTGAGCCCTCCATAGACCAACTTCGGATGGTCGCCACCCTACTATTTTATTCCATTGTTTATAAATTTTTTATCAAGTTAACAATTATTACTTAGGCAATTAAGCATCTCAACTATATTATCTTCACCCCCTTTTAGTTGACAAATCAATTACATCAAACAAATGTATGCGTGTCAATTGTTTTTTTATTAATTAAAGCAATTTCTATAAGACAATTATGTAGAATTCTACATAAAGATAAAAAAAACTCCCTTCGGGGGATTACTTTAACATAAATAGAATAATTTTTTGTCGAATAAAGGAAAATAGACTAAAAAAAGCAATAAAAAAGTTGGCTCGTATGAGTCAACTTAAATGTTTGGGTCTTTTCTCGTTAATTTAGAACTGCTTTCTTGATATGCTTTCATGAATTGTGGTACTGGCAAATCATTTATAATTTTTAATAATTCTGCTGCTGATAAATTACTAAGAAGCATGAGCATATCTTCTTTAGTTAATTTTTCTGTTATATCTTTTTTTACCATAATTCCTTCATCACTAAATTGATACTTAAATTCTGGTACTTCTTTTACTTTATCATAGAAACTGCAAACAATAGAATCATAATAATCATTAAGTAAAACTTGGCCGTTTGGGCAGTTAGAAAAGTTTAATATTACATTTATAATTCCACAGGGAATACCTGAATAATTTTCTAAGGATAATTCAACATCAGTACCAATTGTTAGAGTATCTATTCCTTTATTAATACTACTTATATAATCATGGTCTTGTAATAGTAATTCTATTAAGGCATTTATTAAAACAGGATTAACATGTTTATCTAATTCTATTTTTTTGGCAATACTACTCTTTTTAGTTTCTAAGCCATCGGAAAAGCAAATTGTTGTACCATTAGGATGAAAGAAAAAATCAATATCCATTGAAGGATTAGGATAGTTTAGTAAAATAGTTAGCCTATTTTCCATATAAGGATGTAATGTTGTAATTACTTTTTTTATTTCTTCTAATATTTCTTCGTTTGTCATAATAATCTCCTTAAAATAAACTTAATTGGGCGGACTCAGGCATATCTTTAAATATCCCAAGTTCTCTTAAATTATTAATGGTCGTTTGGTTAACTTTACCCCGAGATTGAAAGTCATCAATACAATAATACGGTTTCTTCTTTCTTTCTTCTACTATTTGATTAGCGACGTTTTCACCTAAGCCATCAACAGCCATAAAAGGTAAATATAAAGCTTTATTGGCTTCATCAATATAGAAAGTTTTAGCTAAGGATTTTTCAATGTCGATATTTTCAAAATGGAAACCGCGGGCAAGCATTTCTAGAGCAACAGCTAGAGTATCCGCTACAGCATTTTCTTTGGCTGAAGCACCGAAGCCTTTTTCTTTTATTTCGATAAGTCGCCGTTTTATACCGTCATACCCACCGAGCATAGCTTTAACATCGAAATCACTTCTTCTAATGCTAAAGAAAGCGGAATAATAATAAAGAGGATAATAAACTTTGAACCAAGCAACTCGATAAGCCATCATAACATAAGCGCAGGCATGAGCTTTGGGAAACATGTATTCAATCTTTCTGCAACACTCTATGAACCACTCAGGAACACTGTGTTCACGCATCAAAGCAGCGTGTTCTAACCAAGTTTCTGGCTCTTTTTTAGCTTTTCCTTTACGAACAAATTCACTTATTTTGAATGCTTTAGAAGAATCAAGTCCATAATTGATAAGACTTACCATGATATCATCACGGCATCCTACTACTTCATTAAATGATGCTACATTATTGACAATTAACTCACGCACATTACCTTGCCAAACGTTAGTTCCGTGAGAAAGGCCAGCGATTTTTACTAAATCCGCAAAGTGAGTTGGTTTAATTTCTAAAAGCATGTTAATAGCAAAGTTTGTACCAAATTCGGGAATTCCTAGTGTACCTGTTTTACATAGTATTTGGTCTTCAGTTACTCCAAGAGCAGCTGGAGAAGTAAATAAACTGATAACATTTTTATCATCAAAAGGTATATCATGAATATCTACTTTTGTAGTATCTCCTAAATAACGAAGCATTGTTGGGTCATCGTGACCAAGTATATCGAGTTTTAAAACATTATCATGAATGGCATGGAAGTCGAAGTGTGTCGTATACCATGTACTATCTGGTTCATCAGCAGGATATTGATATGGGGTAAAATCGAAGACATCCATATATTGAGGAATAACGATTATACCTCCGGGATGTTGACCAGTAGTTCTTTTAACTCCCGTACAACCAATAGCTAACCGTTCAATTTCAATATTATTTAAAATAATATTTTTGTCTTCACAATATCCTCTTACATAACCAAAAGCTGTTTTATCAGCAACTGTCGAGATTGTTCCTGCTCGATAAGCATGGTCTTCGCCAAATAATACCTTAACATAATTATGAGCATCGGCTTGATTATCGCCGGAGAAGTTAAGGTCGATGTCAGGAACTTTTTCTGCTTTGAACCCTAAGAATGTCGCAAATGGCATATCTTGCCCCTCTTTTTTTAATTTTGTTCCACATTCACATGTTCGATCTGGCATATCGTAACCGCTTGAATAGGTATTAGCAAGTGCTTCTCCCTGTTCATCTTCAAAATATGATTTTTTACATTTAGGGCAAACATAATGCGGTGGTAACCCATTTACTTCGGTTATTCCCATCATCGTCGCTACGAGTGATGAACCAACAGAACCACGAGAACCGACGAAATAACCATCAGCGTTACTTTTTTTAACTAATTTTTCGGCGATTAGATAAATAACGTCGAAACCACCACCGATGATACCAGCTAGTTCTGCTTCTAGACGTTCTTCAATATTCTTAGGAAGCGGGTCACCGTATATTTCGTGAGCCTTTTTGTAAACCATATCTTTAGTTATTTCTGCCGAATTTTCCAATATTGGAGTATATAGTTTATCATGGATTATTTGAAGTTCTTCAACCATATCAGCAATTTTATGAGTATTAGTTATAACTACTTCTTTTTGTAATTCAGCATCAAGGAAAGAAAATTGTTCTAGCATTTCTTCTGTAGTCATGAAATACATATTAGGTACTTCGATATCACTATAGTTAAGAGGATGAATTCGTCCATTAGTCTTTTGATTGATAATGATTTTACGATATATTAAATCGTCAGGGCGAAGATTATGTACATCCCCTGTAGCTACTGGAAGTTTACCGATTTTTTTGGCAGTTTTAATAAGTCTAGAAAGATAGCCATTATACTCAGGAATACTGTGAAATTTCTTGTCTGGTCCAATAATATGAGAACAAGCTGTTGCTGGTTGAACTTCAATATAATCATAAAAATTCATCATATCAACTAATTCATCATCAGTTAAACCAACGCCTTTATCAAAAACCTCACCGTTAATGCAACCGCTACCAACGATTAAACCTTCCCGCAAGTCAATTAAATCAGTTCTTGGTATTTTAGGTTCTTTACCTTTATATAAATATTTAGTATTGGCTAAACTAATTATCTTAAATAAATTTTTTAAACCAACTTTATTTTTAGCAATAACAGTTAAATGAAATGGTCTAGCAAATTTAATAGCATTTTCTTGGTCAGCTAAGCCCTCTAATTGGATAGTAGTCTTTATATTTTGACGTTTTAATTCATCAAGCATGCGATAAAAACATTTACTAGTTCCTTCACAGTCATAATCGGCCCGATGGTGTTTATCTTCATCCCATTCAACTTCTAAATTTTTAACCAAAGTTGAAAGTTTATGATTTCGCCAATTAGGATACATATTTCGAGCCATCCCCATAGTATCGATAACAGTATTATTAAATTCTTTTAGATTATATTTTTTTACAGCACTAGTAACAAAAGAAATATCAAATTGAGCATTGTGAGCTACTAGTGGTAAATCACCAATAAACTCTAAAAATCTCTTGGTAACATTTTCTTCACTATCTTTGCCTACTAACATATCATCAGTAATATTGGTTAGTTCCGTTATTATTTTAGGCAAAGGATAAGGACAAGCAATTAGTTCATCAAAGCGATCTATTATTTCATTATTTTTAACTTTTACGGCCCCAATTTCAATCATTTGGTCAGTTCCACTATTTAGGCCAGTGGTTTCAGTATCATATACAACATATTCTTGATCAAATAAACTGTATTCTTTATTTTTAAAAACAATGGTTGATTCGACATCGACAACATTAAGTTCAGCGCCATACAATGCTTTAAATTTGTCTTGATCTTCTTTCCCTTTATTTATTTTAGCTAGAGTATTGTAAACATCTGGGTATGCTTGCAAACAGTTATGATCCATTATTCCAATGGCTTTATGGCCAAGCTTTGCAGCAAATTTGACAAGTTTACTAGCATCAATTACGCCATCCATCATACTCATCATAGTATGAGCATGAAGTTCTATTCTTTTTTCTTCCGCTTCATCTTTGACCTTGACGTCTTTTGAAGGAATTGCTTCAATATTTTTAGCATTTAAAATCATCTGTTTAAGATACGTATCCATTTCAATGTTACCATGAATACGATACCAGTCTCCAACATTGAGTTTTTTATTTATTTCAGTAAATTCTTCTTCATCAAAACGAACCAGTTTCATTAAGTAACTATCTGTTTTGTCACTTACTTTCATATTGAGAATAAAAATTGGCCCTTTTTTACCTTGACGTTCTACTACTTCTTTTTGGAAAATGTAAACTTCCACAATTATGTTACGAGTTTCTCCTAAAATGTTATTTAGTTGAGTTACATTACCATCTTTATGTGTCCCAATAACAATTGGAGAATCTTCTTTTTTAACATCGACGCTAGCACGATCTTGTTCAATTTCTTCTTGGACTTGATGACGCATTTCTTCACTAATAACAATTTCAATTTGCAAATCACCAAGGCCATAACGATTAAGCTGATTTAATAAATCCTTACTTTCAAAAAGCAAATCGTTTTTTTCAAATTCATTTAGGACATGAAAATATAAAGTATTATCTAAAATATCAATATCAGTTTTCTTAAGCCCAATTAAAGATGGTCTTCTTATAATTATTTCATCAATAAAATAATCTAAATAAGATTTAATATCCTCAAAAGATATGTCATCATAAACAAGTCTTACTTCACATTTTTTGGTACCATTTATACCATTGCTAGCACATAAAAATAATTGATTAACATTATTAACAGGAATTACTTTGGAATTTTTAATATAGACAATAAAAGATTGTGTCTCTTTTTTTAAAACTACTTTTAATACGGAGGCGGAATCAAAGCCTTCCCCTGAAAAGCCAATACTTGTAAAAAATCTTTTTAATTCTTCATTCATTTAACCCACCCATTCTTTTTATATTATTAACTATAATTTGATATTTGTCAAACCTTCTTTGAACTTCACCATAAATCATTAGTAATTCATTATTTTTGACATCTTTAAATAAATCATATACTTTAGGAAATACTGTAAAGTCAGCGATTCCCGTTTCATCGCTACCTGTAAAAAAAGCCATATCTTCATTTTTTTTAGTTTTAATTTTACTTATTTTCTCCACAATAATGACTGTTTTGATTTTTTTGTAAGCAAAACTTTTTATAGTACTTAGTTTCATATATTCAAAAGCTAAATAGATACTAGCATAATGATTAATTATATAAAA
>CALVVJ010000062.1 GCA_944363835.1 uncultured Bacilli bacterium
ATATAATGTGAAGATAGAAGGAGATAATTTATGGTAGCTTTTAAAAATGCAATTAAAGAATATTATGAAAGAGAAATTGAGTGTATTAAAAGATTTAATTTAGATGAAATTAATGAAGCAATGAATGTCATCTTAGATACTTACAATAACGGTGGAACAATCTATGTGTGTGGTAATGGTGGTAGTGCCTCAACTGCTTCTCACATGCAAAATGACTTCAACAAAGGTATCAGCGAATATGTCGATAAAAAATTTAACTTTTATTGCTTAAGTGATAATGTATCAACTATGATGGCTGTTGCTAATGATATTGGTTATGAAGAAGTATTTAGATTCCCATTATTAAATAAAATAACTGATAAAGATTTATTTGTTGGTATTTCTGGTAGTGGTAACTCTAAAAATGTTTTAAATGCTGCTGAATATGCTAAAGAATGCGGCGCTAAAGTGGTAGGAATTACTGGATATTCCGGTGGAAAATTAAAAGAAATGGCTGATTATAAAATGCATGTTGATGAAAATGATATGCAAATAGCTGAAGACCTACATATGACATTTGATCATATGATGATGAAAATATTTTATAATTATTTAACTAAAGGTGAAATAACTGGTAATAATATTAATGATAAGCACTAGTAATAGTGCTTATCTTATGATAAAATATAATGGCTAATAAAGGTGAAAGAAATGAAAAATAACAAAATCTATTTTAATGGAAAATTAGCAAAATTAGAAGATATTCCTAGCAATATTACTTTAAAAATAACTGGTGATAACAATACTATTAAATTAAACGATTTTAAAGGAAAGGGAAGTCTTTTAGTAGAGATGAACTGTGATAACAGTATTTTTGATTTTGGAACTGATAATACTATAAATAAGAATGTTTTAGTTTATTATCCTATTCCAGAAGGCAAAAAGACTAAAAATGTTTCAATTGAAATTGGAAACAATAATATATTTAATGGTGATAATATTATTTTTCTTTCGCCAATAGAAGAAAATAATAAAATAGTATTTGGTTCATACAACCTTTTAGCGGGAAATATTCATATTAGAGGAAGAAACGATCATACGATATTCAATACCAAAAATCACAGAATATTAAACAATGAAAAAGATGTCATAATTGGAGATAAAATTTGGATCTGTGATAACGTTCAAATTCTACCTAAAACAGTTATAAAAAATGAAAGCGTTATAGCGTTAGGAAGTATTGTCAATAAATCATTTAAGTTAGGAAATGTTCTAATAGCAGGAGTTCCAGCCTTAATTAAGAAAAAAAATATTTCCTGGAGTATAAGTAGTGATACAAATAAGATAGATTATGAATTCCCACTTAAAATACAAGAAGAAGGAGAAATTAACAATGGATAAAGCAGTACAAATAGCGGAAAAATGCTATTATATTTATCAAAAATGTCCTAGATTCATCCAATTAATTATAAAATTTATATATTGGATTTTAGCTACAATTTACAAAATAATCAGAAAAATTTATAGATTTTTTAAAAATTTATTTTTTGGTACCAAAAAATCATTGATTGAATCACCAATCAATGAAGAAAAGAAATATATAAACATTACTAATACTATTACAGATAGAAATAATATTATAAAAGATGATTATTATCTGCCAAAGAAAAAATTAAAAAAGGGTAAACTTAATATTAGTTGGGTCATTCCACTTCCAATTGAAGGTTCCGGTGGTCATAGAAACTTTTATAGAATTATAAGATATTTGGCCAACGATGGTCATAATGTTACTTTATATGTAGATCCAGAAAATTACTATTTAAATAATGGGGTTTATACTGGTAAAGATGTTCAAAAATTTATAAAAGAGAAATTTTTTGATTTAAATAGCAGCATTATTATGGGATTGGATGATATTAAAGAATGCGATATTCTTTTTGCTACCCATTATAATGGCGCTTATGCAGTAAAAGCTAATGAAAATAAAGCCAAAATGTGTTGTTATTTTATTCAAGACTATGAAGCTTACTTTAATCCGATGGGAGACAATTTCATTAGAGCATATCAAACATATAAATTTGGATTTTATCCTATAACTTCCGGTTACTGGCCTTTAAATTTTTTGAAAAAAGATTTTGGAATTACTGAAGGATATGGATTTAAGTTCCCAATTAATACAGATATTTACAATTTTGATGGCAATTTTGATAGTAAAAAAGACAATCAAATAGTTTTCTTTGCTAAACCAAACATGCCAAGAAGATGTTATAACTTAGGTGTTGCTTCATTAAAAATTGTTAAAGAAAAACACCCAGAAGTAGATATTGTATTTTATGGGGCGAATTCTAATGAATATCAAAATGTTCCATTTGAATTTATTAATAAGGGATTACTGCCTACAATTGAAGATCTAGGTAATTTGTATCGCGAATCAGCAATTGGGGTAGTGTTTTCTACCACTAATCCATCATTAGTTCCTTATGAGATGATGAGCTGTGGTTGTGCAGTAGTTGATTTGGACTTTAATGATAACATAATAAATTATGAAGATGAAAAAAATATAACTTTAGCTGAACCTCAACCAGAAAAAGTGGCAGAAGCTATAATTGGTTTATTAGAAAATAAAAAAGAAAGAATTTCTAAAGCCAAAAATGGGATGAATTTATGTAAAAGTTATCCTACTGAAGAAGAAATGTGTAAAGGAATTGAGGAAGCATTATTAAAAGAGTATAGCAGGAGGGTTAAACGTGAAAAATAATTGCAAGATATCAGTAATTATTCCTGTATTCAATAACTTACAATATATAAAAAAATCTATAGATTCAGTAATTAATCAAAGTTATAAAAATCTAGAGATAATTATATTAAATGGAGCAATTGCTAGAGAAGAAGCTAATATATTGTTAGAAGAATACAAAGATATTAAAAATGTAAAAATTGTAAATCATTCTTCAAAATTGACTTTATTTGAAGCTAGAATCTTAGGCTTTGAAAATACAACTGGGGATTACATTGCTTATGTAGACAGTGATGACACAATTTCTATAGATTATTATAGATTGCTTGCCCAAAAGGCTATGGAAACCGACGCTGATATTGTTATAGCAGATACTCTAGAAGTTCAAGGTGGAAAAACTTATTATTTTAATTATGATCCAATATTAAATACTGATATTACATTAGATGAAAATTGCTTTGAATTCTTTATTAATAATGGTGTTTATTACTGTAGATATTGGAATGTATGGAATAAAATATATAAAAGAGAATTATTTGAAAAAAGTATTTCTAGAATGAAAAAATATGGACCTATTAGTATGGGTGAAGATATTTTGTTTTCTTCTAATTTGTGGGCAAATGCTAAAAAAATAAGAAATGTCCATAATGCTTATTATAATTACTATATTCATAATGATTCCTCAACCGGACAAAGCATTTCTTTAGAAGGTTATCAAAGAAATATTGATAGTCTAAATAAAGTAATGACTAATTTAGATAATCTTTGTCAAAAAATTTTGGGTAATAAAGCCAATATTTCTAAATGGCGTAGATATGTTAAATCCATTTGGCAAAATAAAGCTAATGAGTTATTAGATTTGGACAAATATCGAGCTTTAGAAATGTTAAATGAAGCATTTCCCGAAAAGCTTAATGAAAATGATTGGGAACAATTTGGTTATTTTTATTCCCAAAAAACAGTTGTTAATAATTTTTACTATAAGTATGAATATATAAAAGAATTAATTTGTTCTAATAAAATATCCATAGTTAGCTTCGATATTTTTGATACATTACTAAAAAGAGATGTTTTTGAACCTAAAGATATTTTTGTTCTTTTAAATGAAGAATATAATAAGTTAGGAAATAACACCAGTCTAGTATATTTTTCTTCAATTAGAGAAGCCGCAGAAAGAAATTGTCGTAATAAATTAATTGATGGCACTAAAGAAGAAATAACAATTGATGAAATTTATAAAGAGATTGAAACTAGCTATAAAATAGATAAAAAGATAACTGCCAAATTAAAAACCAAAGAGCTAGATTTAGAACTAGAACATAATAAACCCAGAAAAATAATTTGCGAATTATATGATTTAGCAAAATACTGTAATAAAAAAGTAATTTGCATTTCGGATATCTATTTATCATTAGATACCATTAAAAAATTATTGCATAAAAATGGTTACATTATGGATGAATATTTTGTTTCTGCTGATTTATCTTTAACCAAAGAAACTGGCAATATTTATGAATGTGTAAAAAATAATATGAATATAGAATTTTCTGAAATTTTACATATCGGTGATAATTATCATACTGATTATGAAAATGCTAAAAACATAGGAATTAATGCTTTTCATATTCCTAAAATATTGGAATTATTCTCTAATAGTTCTGCTTACAGAAAAGCATTTTTTGAAAATAAACAAAGTCACATAGATTATTTTGATTCACTAAAATTCTTGGGAAATAGATGCGTTTTAGCAACAGTAGCTAACAAAATATATGATACCAGTAGTATTTTTAGTGTTATTGAAAATCTTGATTATAACGGTAATTATAAAACTTTTGGTTACTTTGCCTTAGGTACAGCTTTATTAGCTAATGTATGTCATATTAATAAAGTGGCCATTAATAAAAAGGTTAATAAATTGCATTTTGTATCTCGCGATGGCTATCTATTAAAAGAAGGATATGATATATTAAAAGAAAAATTGCAATTAAAAAGTCAATCAAATTATTTATATTCATCTCGTAAAATGTTAATGCCACTTTCTATAAGTTCTAAAGAAGATATATTGTCCTTATTTTTTTCTAACCAAAACTTTAATTTAACACCAATTAAATTTTATGAAATATGTGACCAAATAATAGGTTTATCTAAAGAAGAATTTATTGAAAAATGTCAAGATAGAAATATCGCTATTAACCAAGTAATTAGTAATGAAACTAATGTGACATTTATGCAACTATTAAATGATATATATGATCAAAATAAAGTTGATAAATACCGTGCTAATGCTAAGAACTATTATCAAAATGTAATTGAAGAAAATGATATGATTGTTGATATCGGTTATAGTGGTAGAGCAGAAGCAATATTTACTACTTTACTAGGATATCCAATAAATTCTTGGTATTTACATACCAATGGGTCTACAGCTTATGACAGAGCTAAATTTAATGATTTTGATATAAATACTTATTATTATTCAAGACCAAAATTAACTGGAATAATAAGGGAGTATTTATATATGAAGTTGGATAATAGTTGTCAAAAAATTATCTTTACTGCATCAGGTCCTACATTTGGGTTTGAGGATAAACAATTTTCAACTATAGAAGTATTTATCAATAATATTATCCAACAATCAGCCTTAGAGTTAATTAAAGATTTTTGTGATATATTCCCAAATTTTCCAACATATGATTTTAAATATCAAGATTTAAATATTTTCTTAGAAAATTTCCTATATTCACCAGAATATAAAGATGCATATATCTTTAAAATAGTAGGTTTTGAAGATGATTTTGAAAAGGATGCTAAAAACTTTAATTTGTTTAATGTTTGGATTAATCAATTGAAAAGTATGAAAGAATTAAACTTTACAATGTCAACACCAAATTTTGATAAAGAAGAAGTGGTATATCCTAAAAGAAATATATTAAAACGAGGAATAATAAAAATATTTAAACCATTGTATAGTAAAATAAAATATAGAGCTGAAGGAATTATTGCTGAAACCATTAATGAAAAACTGAGCGATGCTGATGCTAAACTAAATTTACTAATTGATCAAAATAAAGAATTAAAGGAAAAAGTAGATAAATTAGAAAAAAGATAGTCTTCAAATTCTAAGCGTAATTGCTTGGTTTTTTTCTTTGTCTTTTTTTTATTTTTAAAATATGGTAATATTAATATATATATGGAGGTTTTAAGGTGAAAAAAGATTTAGCAATGGTATTTGGAATTACCAAAGATTTAGACTTTGCACTTGCTAATGTTTTAATTAGCATGAAAGAGCATGGAAATATGCCAAAAAACATGGATATATATGTTTATCATGATGGATTATCCCAAGAAAAGGAGGATGTTTTAAATAGCATTTTGCCTTGTGAATTTATAGAGTATCATAATGATATATCTGAAGGTACTTTAGATTCTACTTATTTAAAATTATATTCAAACCTTTGCTTAGCTAGATTTGAATGCTTTGATATGTTAAAAAAATATAAAAAAGTAATTTGGAATGATGTAGATATTTTAATTCAAGATGATATTTCTGGATTATTAGAATACGGAAATAAAAGTGGCTTGGCTATGACATATTCAGATATTAACTTTTTAACCGAAGCTAACTTTAATGGCTTAATAGATGGATACAACATGTGTTTACCTTTATTAAATTCTGGAATTATTGTATTCTCTGATAAATTAAATAACTATGAAAAGTTAACTAAATGGTGTTATGATCAAGTAAAAAAATATAATAAACGTTTAAGATATTTAGATCAAGGTGTTCTAAATTTATTAGTTCAAGAATTCAATATCAAAGTAGAGCCAATTAATATTCAAAAATATTGTTGCCAACCAATGCGGAATAATGTTAGGAGTGCTGCAATTGTTCATTCATATGGTTATGATAAGTTTTGGAATTCTGAGGTTTTAAAAGAAAAATTTCCTAGTTGGGTAAAATATAACGAAAAGTGGGAAAAACTATTTAAAGAT
>CALVVJ010000063.1 GCA_944363835.1 uncultured Bacilli bacterium
CATTTTTCCTTAGAACTTTCTAGTTCGATAGTGCTATGAGCAATTCCATGTTCCTTTAAGCATTCTTTTATAGCTTTTTTGGTAGCAGTTAAATCTTTAACATCACTTACAGCATGAAGTGTTGCATAGTTATTTACCCCATCGATGCTCCAGATATGGATATGATGAATATCATTTATATTAGGAATTTCTAATAATTCTTTTTTTATGTGATCAATATCGATTGAAGCAGGAGTTTTAACTAAGAATAAATCTAAAACAGATTTTAAATTCTTTAGGGCATGAATTAAAATATAGCAAGCAATACCAATACTCATAATAGAATCGATATAGGAAATATCGGTAAACTTCATTAAAATTGAACCGATGAATACTACAATCCAACCTAGGACATCTTCAAGCATATGTAAGTTTACTGACTTTTGATTTAAGGAATCTCCATCTTTAGTTTGGTAAGCAGCTAGAAAATTTACAATGATACCAATAATAGAAATTATAATCATGCCATTGTAATGAACTGCCACAGGATTAAATAAACGATTGATTGCACTTATCATAACTACTATGGAACCAGCAGCAAGAAAAGTAGTTGTTAGAAAGGCTCCAAGAACTGAGAAACGCATATAACCATAGGTATATTTATAATCTGGTTTCTTTTTACTTTTTCTTTCCAAAATATAGGATAAGCCAATACTAAAAGCATCAACAAAATCGTGGAAAGCATCTGAAATAATTGCAATACTACTGGTAAATAAGCCACCAATAATTTCAAATATCGAAAAGCCTAAATTTAGTATAAAGGCAATTAAAATATTTTTATCAGTTTTCATGAGTATCCTCCATCATATATTCTATTAGTTTAATAGTTTCTTCTTTCATAAATTCATAGTCATAGCCATCGTGATGATGATAAACTATTTCATGACACAAGTTATCAACCATATTAATTAACAAATGAACTTTTTCTTTGATATTTTTCACTTTAGGAAAATTGCTCAATAATTTTTCTGTAACATTTTCTTCATTAAGACTAAAAATGGCAAATACTTCATTATCTAAGCAACTCATCGACATAAGTTCTTTGTGAGCACTTTTAGTAAGTGTATGAGCTTTAATGGTCTCATCAATCATATTGCGCAATATTTTATCAAAATTTTCTTTAGTAATGCTTTTATTTTCTAGAGCATTTAGCATAGGAAACATTAACTTTTCTGAATAAAGTTTTGTTCCTGCAATAAAGATATCTAGTTTATCTTTAAAATATTGATAAATTATACCTGTCGATACATTAGCAGAAGCAGCAATATCTACACAAGAGACATTATGATAACCTTTTTCACACATTAATTTAAATCCGATGTCTATTATTTTTTGTTTCTTTTCTTTGGATGATTCTTTAATCGGTTCACGAACATTAGGCATTATCTTCATCCTTTAAATAATAATGTTTAATTGGTTTTAGGTTATCATCTAGTTCGTAAACTAAAGGTACTCCGGTAGGAATTTCTAGATTCATTACTTCTTCATCCGATAGATTATCTAAGTATTTTACAAGTCCTCTTAAACTATTGCCATGAGCAACGATAATTATTTTCTTACCTAATTTTAAGTCTGGTACAATAACAGATTCATAATAATCCACTACTCTTTTGATGGTATCAACTAGATTTTCAGTTAGAGGTAGTTCACTTTCTGGAATATCTTTATAAATTGGATTATTTCCTGGGTATCTTGGGTCATCTTTGGTTAATGCTGGAGGTCTTACTTCAGCACTTCTTCGCCATAGTCTTACTTGTTCATCGCCATATTTTTTCCTTGTTTCGTCTTTATTTAAACCTTGTAGCGCCCCATAATGTCGTTCATTTAGTTTATAGGTTTTAATAATGGGAATATCTAACTTTAATTCTTTTAAAATTAAAGTTAAAGTATCTTGTGCTCTTTTCAAAAATGATGTATAGGCAATATCAAAAGTAAATCCCAATTCTTTTAAAACTTTCCCAGCCTTAATTGCTTCTTTAATACCTCTATCTGATAAAGGTACATCAGTCCAACCAGTAAATTTATTTTCTAAATTCCAAATACTCTCACCATGTCTTACTAAGACTAATTTTTGCATTAAATCACCTACTTCAAGAAACCTTCGATTATGGCCGCTTCAGCATCACGTTCACTTAAACCCAAAGACATAAGTTTTAATAATTGTTCTCCAGCAATTTTACCAATAGCTGCTTCATGGATTAAGTTAGCATCAACAGAGCCGGCATAAATTTCCGGTATTGCTTTAACACGACCATTATCTTTAATGATGGCATCACATTCAACATGAGCATAACACTTAGTGTTACCATTAATATTTGATTTAAATTCTTGATAAGAATCGTCAGTTGCTACACTTCTACTAGTTACATGAGTACTAGCATTTTCGCCATTTAAATCAATATTAAATTCCGTTTTAGCACTTTGGGCATTATTAGTTAATATTTTTTCATTAACAACAAGAGTTGTGTTTTCTGATAGTTCTGCTTTAGTAATACGTATTGTATCATCAACTCCCTTTATTTGGACACTATCCATAGTCATAGATGAACCTGGTTTCATATATATTTCGGTAGTTGGATTTAATACTCTTTTACCATCACCTTTACCTTCACCATAGTGTTTTTCAACATATTTTACTTTGGAGTTTTCACTTAAGAAAAAGCGATGAATGCCATCATGTTCACTATCCTTATGTAAATCATTGTGAATTCCACAGCCAGCCATGATAATGACATTAGAATTTTTACCTATATAAAAATCATTATAAACAACATCAGTTAATCCACTTTCGGTAATAATTACAGGAATATGAACGATACCAAATTTAACGTTATCTTTAACAATTATATCGATACCACTTTTATCTTTTTTAGAAACTATATCGATATATGGTGAAACACTTCTTTTAATGCTTTCCCCATTTTTACGAATATTGATAGCATCAGCATGTTCATAATCACTACCTAGAACTTCAGTTAATAATTCTTCATCAACTTTATTCATTTCATCACCTTCTTACAGCATTTAGAATCGCATAATATTCTATTTAGCATATCTTTACTAGTACCTGTCTCCGTAATTTGACCATTTTCTAAAAGAATTATTTCATCAGCAATATCTAATATTCTTTCTTGGTGTGATATAACTAAAATTACACCTTTATAATTAGTTTCTAATTCTTTAAAGACACTATTTAAATTTTGGAAACTCCATAAATCAATACCCGCTTCAGGTTCATCAAATATGGCAACACTAGGGTTACGAGCAATAATGGTAGCAATTTCGATGCGTTTTAGTTCCCCACCAGAAAGAGAATTATTAATCTCTCTATCAACGTATTCTAAGGCACATAGACCAACTTTTGATAAATAATTGCATGCGTCTTTTCTAGTGATGTTTTTACTTGTTGCAAATTTTAATAAATCAAAAACAGTGATACCTTTAAAACGAATTGGTTGTTGAAAGGCAAAACCAATTCCCATATTAGCTCTTTCATCGATTGATTTATCTGTTATATCTACCCCATTTAAGTAAATTTTACCTTTTGTAGGTTTTTCAATTCCCATGATGATTTTGGCAAGTGTCGATTTACCAGAACCATTAGGTCCAGTTAGACAATAAAATTTTTCATCTTCTAATTGTAAATTTATATTATCTAATATTTTTTTATTACCTTTATTAAAAGAGATATTCTTAAGTTCAATCATAATAAGCCTCCCTATATGAAACTTGTTTCATATTAATTATATATCTTCTTATTGTTTGTCGTCAATAGTATTGTTTGAAACTTTTACACGAACGATTTCCCTAGCAATTATTTAGAAGATTCCAATTTTAATAAATATTCTTTTTTTTCGACGCCTCCAGCATAACCTGTTAGATTATTTTTCTTCCCTACTACACGATGGCAGGGAACAATTATACTTATCGGATTTTTTCCTACTGCTGTTCCAATGGCTCTTGCAGATGTATGAAGTTTACTTGCCAATTCGCCATAAGTTATAGTATGCCCATAAGGAATATCTAAAAGCCTTTGCCAAACACATTTTTGAAAATTTGTCCCATAAAATTTAACAGGAATATTAAAGTCTGGATTTAAACCTTTAAAATATAAATCTAACCACTTTTTAGTTAAAACAAATATTTCTAAATCTTTTTCTAAAGCGTTTTCATCTAAGTTTTTAGCATAGTATTTTTGGGCTTCAAACCAAAGGCCAGTTAGATATTTACCATCACTTGCAAGAAGAATATTTCCAAGAGGAGATTTATAATAAGAAATATATTTCATAATTACCTCAATTTGAAAGTCTTTGGAGCATAGCGATAGACTAAAAATAAAGAAACTAAGGAATAAATAACCGCAAATAGAATCATGATAATTCCAAAAGTTAGGGATGATACTTTTAAATCAGATATATAATAACAAAGCCAATAAGTAACGAGACTAGCGATGGTATAAGTCGTACTTTTCATCTCCATTCCTATATTATAAGGTTGCAACAAATAATATAAAATAAGATTATGAACAGAAAAGAAAATAGACATGGCTATAATTGAGAAAAAAATTACTACATAAGTTAAAAGGGATGCTCCTCCGCTTAAACCTAAAAGAATAGATATAACTAAACTCATGAAAAATGCTGGTATGAGATTTAGAATAATCAATGTTTTTAATCTTTCTCTAAATAATGAAAGCAACGTATTAGGTTGTCTAAAAAAACGATAACTAAGCATTGAATGATCACAATTCATAAACATGGCATTAGTTACTACCTTACCAGTGTTAATAAAATACATTAAAAGTAAAACAAATGGTAGATAATTCATAATAAAGTTATTAATTGGAACTTTGGCTGTTGGGGCTAATAACATGACAAAGCATAAAACAATACCAACTAATAAAATACCAATTGTGGTTTTTTTAGCACTGTCACTTAGTATCTTACGATGCCTTTTTACAAATAAATCATGAAAATAAGCAAAACCTTCTTTGTTGCTTGTAATAGTTGTATCTATACTAATACGTTTTAAATTACTTTCAATTAAAGTATTTTTTTGAACGTCTTCACTACTTACAAAAATATTATTTTGGTTTAACAATTTCTTATATAATTTAGCATAGTTTGGATAAGTAAATACTGATTTAATAGATATTAAACCTAAGATAATAATGATAGTACTTAAAATTAGAAAAATATATTCTGGGATAATAATATTAAAATATGGAAGCCCATAAGCAAGAATTAAAAATAAAACAATTAAGCCAAAGTAAAGTAGCCAAGATTTAGGTTTGTTTTCATTAATTACTTCACCTTTTAATTTCATCCGATAAAAGTAAAAATTAATTGCAATAAACTTTAACATAATAGTAATTAAACAAAGTAATAAAATAAAATACCATGATACTAAATTATGAGCAAGGATGAGCATAGATACTAATTGCCCTACAAAAATGCTTCCGAGAAAATAGAGAAATGAACTAATAGCATGATTGCGAGCATTCATCTTCATCAAAACAATCATATAATATTTATCTTTAGTAGGATTAAATATCTCGGTATTAGCAAATGCACCGATGACAGCTAAAAATAAATACATATGCATGAATAGTTCACTACTATTACTTTTAAATAAACTTAAAGGAAATATTAAAAATACCGCAATATATAATAATTTATAACCAAATACTTTTATTACTTCTCGAATAAAAGTAATAAGAAAACTTATTAGTTTAAAAAACTTTATTTTATAGAATGTACTAGGAATACGTTTCCCTATTAGGGGTATTCTTTGTAAGCCATAAATAAACTGATTTACAGTATAAGCATTTTTAACTTGGAAAGAAATACAAAAATCTCTAAACATTTTCTTCACCTTTTAAAACGTTAATAATCTTTTCTTTAAATTTTTCATTATTAAGATTACTTTTATCGATACTTTCAAGAATACCATTATTTAAAACTACTATTTCATCACATAAATCTAATGCTAGTTCCATAATATGAGTTGAAAAGATTAAAATATGGTCTTTTTTCAATTTCTTTAAAAGTTCTTTCATTTCCTCAGCAACGACGACATCAAAAGAAGTAAGAGGTTCATCTAAAAGTAAAATGCTAGGGCTAGCAATAATATAAACTAACATTTGCATTTTATTTTTCATCCCATGAGAATAATCTTTCATTAACTTATCACGATCATCTGCATCTAGTTTTATCAAGTCAAAATATTCATCAATTGTCTTTAAATTAGAAATATTGTCTTTATTTATATCGATGAAAAATTTTAAAAATTCCCGACCTGTTAAAAATTCTGGAACAACTGGTGTTGATAATACATAACCAATATCTTTAGATTCTATTTTACGA
>CALVVJ010000064.1 GCA_944363835.1 uncultured Bacilli bacterium
AGAAATTGCACAATATTTGAGACTTAATAATGTGGCAACAGAAATAAATAGTGCTAATTTGAGTATGAAATCACAATTTAAAATTGCTGATAGATTACAGGCGAAATTTTTGATTATATTAAATAATGAAGATTTACAAAAGGGATTAGTCAATATTAAAGATAATGCTACTAAAGAAGAAATAAAAGTAGATGAAGCAGAAGTAGTTGATTGGATTTTGGGTAATATCTAATAAATTATAGGGGATTTATGGAAGCAGAGATTGTCGAATTCAGTAAAAGAGATGAAGATATAAAACTAATTAGACGTTGGTGGCGGAATAATCCCACTTTTTCAACGATTGAAGAAGATTGTGTATTCGAAGATTTACTCGAAAATCATTTTGAATCATTTGTAAGTTTTATGGCATATATGTGGAAGAATAAAGAAAATCCTAAAGATGTTGCGGTTTTTGCAATAAATAGATGACTTATAGATGAACTGCGTAAACCAGAAATAAATTTTGATGGTATTGATAATATTGATGGGTTGATTGAAGAATTTTTAATGACAATAAAAAATGAAAATGTTGTTAATGATGAGTATATCAGAGATAGATTAAAAGAAGCGTTTAAAGTATTGTTTGGTGTGTAAAGGAGAAGATTATGACTATTAAAGAAATCTTAGAAAAAAAGAATGAATTATTGGATAAGAAAATAACTGTAAGTGGTTGGATTAGAAATCATAGACCTCAGAAAGAATTTGGCTTTATCGATTTTTCTGATGGCACTTGTTTTAAACATTTACAAATTGTTTATGATAATACTATGGAAAATTTTGATGGTATTTCAAAGTTATTGGTTGGTTGTTCCCTAGAAGTAGAGGGAACTTTAGTCAAATCTAGCGGAAATCAAGATGTTGAAGTAAAAGCTAGTAAAATTAAACTTTTAGGAGATTGTCCAGAAGATTATCCAATTCAACCTAAGAGACATACAAAAGAATTTTTAAGAGAGCAAGCATACTTAAGGGCTCGTACCAATATGTTTCAAGCGGTGTTTCGTATTCGTTCTCTAGCAGCTCAAGCAATTCATAAGTATTTTGGAGATAGAGGCTATGTTTATGTAAATACTCCAATAATTACAGCAAGTGATTGTGAAGGGGCTGGAGAAATGTTTCAAGTTACAACGCTTGATTTAGAACGTATTGCTAAAAATGGCAAGGTAGAATACGATAAGGATTTCTTTGGTAAAAAAGCTGGTCTTACAGTATCGGGACAACTTGAAGGAGAAACTTATGCGATGGCTTTTTCAAAGATTTATACATTTGGTCCAACATTTAGAGCAGAAAATTCGAATACTAAAACACACATGTCAGAGTTTTGGATGATTGAACCAGAAATAGCTTTTTGTGATTTAAATGGACTTATGGATGTCGAAGAAGATATGCTTAAATATGTAATTAATTATTGTTTGGAAAACGGTAAAGATGAAATGGAATTTTTGGATAAATTTGTTGAAAAGGGATTAATTGAAAAACTAACTAAATTAGTTAATAGTAAATTTACAAGAATAACTCATGAAGAAGTCATTACTATTTTAAAAGAAGCTAAGCAAAAATGGGAATTTACTCCGGAATATGGGGAAGATATTGCTAAAGAACATGAAAAATATATTACAGAATATTTTGATGGACCAGTATTTATTACTGATTGGCCAAAAGATATTAAAGCCTTCTATATGAAACAAAATGACGACGGGAAAACGGTCGCAGCAGTTGATCTAGAAGTGCCAGGTGCTGGTGAGTTAATGGGTGGAAGTGAACGTGAAGCAGATTATAATAAGCTTCTTAAAAGAATGCAAGAATTAAATATGGATGTATCTGAAATGGAATGGTATTTAAACTTGAGAAAATATGGAACTTGTGTTCATTCAGGATTCGGTATAGGTTTTGAAAGATTAGTAATGTATTTAACAGGTATGGAAAATATCAGAGATGTAATTCCTTATTATCGGACTCCTGGAAACTGCGAATTTTAGAAAGGAAATAGAGAAATGTTAAGTATTACAAAAGATTTAGAAGTAGCAAATGGAATTAAAGCGAGTAAACATCCGGAATTTGTCTTTCTAACTAAAGAAAATGTGGAAGAAAGTTATAGTAAAATTATGGAAGAAATGTTAAATATTGTTCTTTCAGATGGTAAATATTCTTTGTTGGTAACTCCTTCTGGCTTAAAATTAATAGATTCAGAGGGAAATACTTTGGATATCGATGGTAGTGTAATTGGAACTGTTGGTAAGAATTATTTTATTATTTTTAAGAATAATTGGTATACATTAATGAATTCAGATGGGCAAATAGTTATTCAAGATTTAGGAAACATGGATTATTGTAGCGAGGTAAAGAGTTTTCATAATGTGGAGGAACAATGCGATTTTGTTATTACTCCGGATGCTGTAATTAAAAAGGGATTAAATAGCTTGGATATTGTGGCTTCTTTTCCTACAGGTCTTTACTTTTCTTATAATAAAGAAAATGATATTTATGAGGCGTATGACTCTATTGGTACTTATCTAGGTCAAGGAAGCGATTTAGATAGTTTAAGAAATAAGTATAGGGTTGAAGTTAAAAAAGATAGACAATTAGTTAAAAATAAAGCATTATATGAGAAAGTTATTATTAGTGAGTTTCAAAGATTTATTGAACTATGTGATTATGAACCTAAAAATTTGTTAGATATGTTGTTAAAAGCTGCTAATTTAGATAGAGATTTTTATATCGATTTAAGAACTAGTAGAGTATATAGCGATAAATTTACTCGTCTTCTTAAAATATCTGATGGCAAACGTGATATTTGGGTTCCGGATACTGAAGAAGAAATGAAGGTTATAGAAGATTTTTGCTTAAAAAGGAGAAAAACAGATAATGAATAAAATTATTGTTGTAGTTGGTATGTGTGGTGTTGGTAAGACAGTTGCTTGTGATTATTTGGAGTCTTTAGGTTTAGAAAGAATTTATTTTGGGGCTATAACATTTGAAAAGTTGCAAGAAGCAGGATTAGAAGATAGTCCTGAAAATGAACGCATGATGCGAGAAAAATTGCGTGATGAAGGTGGTATGGGAGTATTTGCAACTCTTAATCTTCCTAAGTTAGAAAAACTAGTGGAAAAAGGTAATGTTGTGGTAGAAAGTTTGTATTCTTGGGATGAGTTAAAAATTGTTCAAGATAAGTTTGGCGAACAAGTAGTAACTGTTTCAATTGTGGCTGATAAAGAACTAAGATATAGTCGTCTTGCTAAGCGAGATATTAGACCTTTACGAGGGATGAAGCTATAAAAAGAGATATTACAGAAATTGAAAATATAGCTAAGGCTGGCCCAATTGCTTATGCTGATTATTTTATCGATAATAATGGTACAGTGGCGGAATTTCAACAAAGATTAGACAACTTAGTAGAAAATATTAATAAAAATGAATGATAATAATAAAGAAGCAATTGAAGAAGCTTTAGCAAATGTCGAATTAGAAGATTTAAAAGTAAGTGAGGAAGTCATTGAGGAAGTGCTAAAAAAAAGCAGTGATATGAAACTGACAAGAAATAAAGGGGAAAATAAAAATGGAAGATCATGATACTAGATGGAATAATTACTTTTATCCTGGTACGAATGTTTTAAAAAATAAATTAGGGATTACTAATGCTGAAGAGTTACAACAAGCTGAAGCTGATATTACTTTTAAGAAATTAACGGAACTTTATTTAAATCCAATTGAAGGCAATTTTGATGCTGAACATTATCGAGAAATTCATCGTTATTTATTTGATGACATTTATGATTTTGCTGGAGAATTTCGTAATGTGGATATGCGCAAAGACTTTTATTTTGTGACAAATAGTGAATTAGAAAATAGCTTAAATATTGTTTTAGAAGAAATGCATAGAGATTTTCTTAAATGTCATTCTTATCAAGATTATGTCATATTTTTAGCTGAATTTTACTATGATATATTGACGGTTCATCCTTTTCGAGAAGGAAATGGAAGGACGACGCGAGAATTTTTACGGGAATTTGTCGATAAGTATATTAAAGATTATAAATTGAAATGGTCAAAAATGGATAAAGAGCAACTAAATCTTGGGGTAAAATATGGTTATGTTGGCAAGAGTATGATTGAGATAGAAATTGCCAAAGGGCTGGTAAGCCGTGAGGAAGAATTAACTTCTGGAACTAGATGAAAAGTTGACAAAATTAATTTTTAGAGTATAATGTTAGATACATGTGAGGAGATATAAACTAAACGTGAGCTATCTCGGGTAAATGCCTACACGCGCTTTTAAAGTACGGAGTCACTGTAAAGATTCTGTGCTTTTTTCTTGGCAGGAATCGGAAAGGATAATTAAAAATGAACAATGAGAAAATGGATGCTTTTTGGAGTAGTATAGGCTTTATGTTGAGTGGTATTTATCGTGATAAAAAAGCTTATGAAGGTTACAAGAAGAATGGGGAGATTTTGGAATATAGTTCTTTAGAAGAGATGGAAATAGTTGCGATACTAGAAGAAATCGGTTATTCTTTAGATACTGCTGGAACATATTTATATAAGTCATTAATTATTAGTGTTTTAAATTATTTAAAAGGAAACGCTGTTCGTTTAGAAGTACTTGATGAAGAAGAATTACAAAGACAATTAAATGAACCGTATTCGCAATTGTATTTTGATATTGCTAGAAATGAATTGGATTTAGGAGTTAAGACATTTCATGAATCGATTGCTAATGCCTCATTAAAAGTTTTAGAAAATAATGCTGATGGAGAATTAGTTGGAAAGATATTTACTGGAAAGTTTGATCCAAGGTTGTATGGCATAAATGCTTTGATGATAGCTAAATATTATGCAAATTTACGGGGATTTATTAAAAGTGAGCAAAGTTTACGTAGAGACAAAAATAGTTAATATTTATTTGACAATTGTATAAAATTAATGTAAAATTATGACATATTTGATTTTTATGGGAAACGAGTAGCTTAGAGGAATCTTGACAGAGAAGGTTAGATGCTGGAAATACCGAAGAGAAATTTAAGTGAAAAACAGTTCTATTAAAACATAAAACGCAAAATTGCGATAAAATAAATTGAGCCTAGAAAAGTAAGGTGGCACCGCGGGATTACTCGCCCTTACGCTTTCTAGGTTTTTTGTTTTTTTAAGGAGGAAGAGGTATGAAAAGATATAATAATGCAGAATTTAAAAAATGTGATATTGGTAAGAAAGTTACAGTATATGGTTGGGTAAATAAAAGAAGAGATATGGGAGGAGTCATATTTGTCGATTTAAGAGATCGCTCGGGAATATTGCAAGTTGTATTTAATCGGGGCTTTTTGAAACAAGAATTTAAGATTGCCGAAGCGTTAAAAAATGAATATTGTATTGCTGTAACTGGGGAGATAATATTAAGAGATGAAGAAATGATTAATCCTAGTATTGCAACAGGAGAAATAGAACTTTTAGCAAGTGATTTAGAAATACTTAGTGAATGTGATACATTACCTTTTAATGTCTATGACGATGAGATAGATGTCAATGAAAATGTCGCATTAAAGTATCGTTATTTGGACTTGCGAAGAGATAAGTTAAAAAATAATATTATTTTAAGGCATAAAGTTATTACAAGTGCGAGAGAATATTTGAATAGTTTAGGCTTTTTAGAAATTGAAACTCCTATTCTTTGCAAAAGTACTCCGGAGGGAGCAAGAGATTATTTAGTTCCTTCGCGAGTTAATAAAGGCTCTTTTTATGCACTTCCACAATCACCACAGATATTCAAACAAATCTTGATGGTTGGTGGCTTTGAAAAATATTATCAAATTGCTCGTTGTTTTCGAGATGAAGATTTAAGACGCGATCGTCAGCCAGAGTTTAGTCAAATCGATTTGGAAATGTCTTTTGTAACCGAAGAGGATATTTTTGATATTACGGAGGGAATGATCAAGAAGATTGTTCATGATGTTAAAGGGTTAGACCTTGCGGATTTTCCTCGGATGACTTATAATGAAGCTATGGATAGATTTGGGTCTGATAAGCCTGATACGAGATTTGCATTGGAATTATTAGATTTAACAGAAATCCTAAAAGATACAGCAATGAATGTTTTTCGAAAAAATATTGAAAATGGGGGGATTGCTAAGTGCTTGATTGTCA
>CALVVJ010000065.1 GCA_944363835.1 uncultured Bacilli bacterium
ATAATCAAGAACTTAATAAAAATAATAGATTTAATGATAAGATCTTATATAGGAATAGTACTAATGTTATTAATGCTAAAATGAATTCTGATAAGGCACTACTTTCCTATAAGAATGATATTGCAGAAGCATCAAGATATTTAAATGAATCTATTGATACATATGTAGCAGGAGCAATAGTTATAAAATATGATAATAGAATAACTATTCAAATAAGTGGATTTGATAAGGAATTAAAAAGGTATTCAGCAAATTACTTTTTATATTTTGCTATACTTGCCCATTATAAAGGAAAATATAAATATGCTGATTTAAATGGTATGGTAGCGGATTTTGATAAAGATAATCCATATCATGGTTTAAATAGATTTAAACTTGGTTTTAATCCGGATGTATATGAATATATTGGTGAATTTGATTTAGTTATAAATGAAAATGCTTATAATCACTTATTAAAAAGTGGATTATTAGCTAAAGAGCTGAATAAATAATGCTACCGTTAGTAAGCATAATTATTCCGGTTTATAACACTGCAAAATATTTAAAAAACTGTTTAGATTCTGTTGTTAATCAAAGTTATTCTAATATCGAAATTATTGTTATTAACGATTGTAGTACGGATTGTTCTCAAGCAATTATGAATCACTATGCCCAAAATTATCATAATATTAAGATAGTAGACTCTTCTTTGAGATTACTTCCTGGGGGAGCTAGAAACATTGGTCTCGAATTAGCCCAAGGTAATTATATTTATTTTTTGGATAGCGATGACTTTATGGCCAGAGATGCAATCAGTACTTTGATTCATTTAGTTACTGTTTATGAAACTCCTATTGCAAGTGGACAACACCAAACCATAATTGGTCCATTAAATTTTCATGGTAACAATTCTTTGAAAGATACATTTATCGATTTAACACAAAATAAAGAAATGATAGATGAATGTAATGGTGTTGTTTGGAATAATTTATATAAACACGAATTAATTAGCAATATACGGTTTCCAGAAAACTTGTTATATGAAGACAATGCTTTTATTTATCCTGTTTTTACAAGAGCTAGGTCATGGGCAAAAACCGATAAGATTCTATATTATTATCGAAGAAATTTACATAGTATTACTATTAGTAGTAAATTATTTCCTAATGAAAGAATTTTAGATGTTTACTCTTGTTTAGAGTATATGTATAATACTTGCAAAAATATAGGATCTTACGAAGAATTTAAAGATATTATCGAAAAAATTAGCCAAAGAATAGCTATTTATCCATTATTAGAATGTTGTTTATGGCTGGGAATCTCTAAGGTTGATAGAAATGTTGTTTTAAGTGGCTTAGTTGATTATATTAAAGAACAATATGGTATTGAGGATATTATGCAAGTAGAATATCTTATGAATAGGGTTATTCATAGTAAACGGCTTAAAATCAAATTAAATTTGTTAGCAAAATACCTTGAAAAATTATCTCTAAGTTATCCTAATGGTGATAATTTAGAAAATGTTAGAAGAGTTTTAAAAAAGTATTCTAAGTAGCATGTATATGTTACTTTTTTAATTATTTTTTCAATTACATAAACGTGTTTTGCTAGTTATTAACTAGCAGTTAGAGCAAATTTATTTTAATACAATTAATTTTAGGTGAAGCATTTATGTATGAAGAAATAGATTACAACTCTTTTTATAGATTAATTGGAGATAATATTAAAAGAATAAGAAAGGAAAATAATGATAGTCAGGAAGCATTTGCTGAAAAAATAGATATGAGTAGAGGTTTTCTTTCTCAAGTGGAAAGCCCAGGACTTAAAGGTATTGGAGTATCACTTGATACCTTATATAGAATATGTATTGTATATAATGTAGACATAAGAGAATTCTTTGAAGGTTTTGAAAAGTTAATTAATATTAAAAATAATCCAAATATTGAAATAAAAGAATATGTTAATAATTAGAAAAGCAAGATTAAATAATTAATTCAATCTTGCTTTTCTTTTAAAAATCTTTTTAAAAAGAATGTTAGGAAATATGGCAATGTGTAAAACTTGCCATTAAAGCCAATATTTTTATATCCTAATTTTATACCATATTTTATATCTTTATATTGTTTGTTATCAATTAGTTTATTTAAAGAAATTGTAGCATTATCGCTAGATTTTACTTCTATTGGAATTAATGAGTCTTTATCTCTTATAAAAAAGTCCATTTTAATTGTTCCTTTTTCATTTTTATAGAAAAATAGTTCATATTCTTCTTTTACTAACATGTCTCCGACAACATTTTCATATATTGCTCCCTTATAAGTATTAAAGTTTTTGTTAATTCGCAAGTCTTCTTGGGATTCTTCTTCAAGCGAACCAATTAATAGTCCAGGATCTCCAAAATAAAGGCGATAATTATAAGTTATCTAGTGAGTAACATACATTTATTATACCGGTATTTTTTAACCAATCTACTACTCCGACATACTTTCTATTTCTAGCGTTATGTTCTACTTTAGAAATTTGAAACTTTTTGTTTTCTTTACCTAAAAATACTGGTATCTTACGATAAACATTAAGAATTTTAGTTTGATCTAGACTATATGCATATTTAGTAATATCTTCTTCATAATCTAAAAGAATTTGCTTTCGCATATCAAGAATATCTCTATAATTATTATTTTCTATAAGCGTTGATACAATCGTTGGCATTCCTCCGTTTTTAAAGTAATACTTTTAATTATAGCATCTACTTCATATCCATTATCAAATATATCCAAAAATTCTTTTTGCAATGCAAAATTTATTTCAATAAAATGTTTATATGACTTACCAAAATTTCTTACAGCATCAGTTTTCCCAATTTGCCTTGCTCCTTTAATTATTAAAGGCATTTTATTAGGATTATTCTTCCATTCTATCAAATAATCATCAAGGTAAATCAATATCTTTTTTCACAAAATTCCATTTTTATCATTTTAAATCTATATCAAAAGCATAATCGTAACTAATCCTTTCTTTATACTTTGGATTTATGTATGCTTTTTCTTTATGCGAATAATCAGCAATTTCTTCTGCTGTATAGTTTTTAAAATATTTTTTTACTTTGTTTATTATTTCTAGTTCTTCATTTGATAGCTTTGTTACTTTTAACTCTTTGCTTGTTATTGCATTATATTCTCTATCTTTATAAAGATTGACTTTATAATCAATAACATTTTCACTATAACAAAAATCAATTAGAAAGGAAAATTTATCTGGAACTGGGCCATGTTGTAATTTTATATATTCTAATCCCGTAATTGATTTTCCAGTATCTCGATAAAATAAAAAATCACTATAAAACATTTCTTTTAATAATTTGGTTTTACTGATTTCGGTATCTGAAAGTACATAAATCATTTCTTCAACTTTTTCTATATTTACCTTAGTATAACCATTAAATTCCGTCAAACTATCATTGTTTTTAAAAATAAGATTAAAAAAATCAATAGAAGAACTATTACCAATCTTATTTTTGATAATTTTTCTTTCTGATTCATTAAAATTTTCTTCATTAGCTAAAATTAGATTATTAATTGTAGAGGGATCATTAAGTAACATTTTTAATATAATTTGGAAATTATCATTAGGAATAGATGTACCTTTTTCGTAACTTACAAGTGTTTTTCTAGCACATCCAATTATTTTAGAAAATAATGATTGCGATAACCCTAAGTTTTTTCTTAATTCTATTATTTTTCCTGGGTCAATTCCATATTTTTGACTATATATTTTAAATGCTTTTAATAAAGTTTCATTATCTAAAACTTCATCAAATACTAAATTATTGCATTTCTTACAAAAACGACGATTGCTTTCAACTTCAATAGGTATACCTTTAACAGGATATGTACATTTGTACAATTTAACATAAGTTTCTGTATTATTACAATTTGTACATTTAATCATATTATTCACCATCTTCATGAAAGGACCAACAGTAGACAAAATCATTACCATTTTCATCTTTATCCATTACTAATTTAATATATGTTTTTTTACCATTTATTATTTTTTTAAATATTAAATGATTATTACTTTGTTTATAAATTGGTTTTTTATCTAGGACATAAAAATGCTTATTTAAAGTTAAAATTTCTTTCCAGGCTTCTTCTAAAGAAATACCTAAATTGGATAAATCTAATAGGTAATCTCGATCTTTTCTCTGATAAAAGGATTTATTACCATTATTTATGGCTTTCTTCATTTGTGATAACAATTTTACTTCGTCATTGTTCATTGTAAAATTCCTTTCTATTGCGTGTTCCTTTCCTCTCATCTCCCATACATATTGTAACATAAGTAACATTTTTTGTCTACTCTTTTGTAAACAAAAAAACTATTGGCTCATCACCAATAGTTTAGTTTGTATTTATCTTTAATTATTTAATAATTTCAGATACTACACCAGCACCAACAGTTCTTCCACCTTCACGGATAGAGAATTTAGTACCGTTTTCAAGAGCAACTGGAGCGATTAGTTCAACAGTCATGTCAACATTGTCGCCAGGCATAACCATTTCTACTCCTTCTGGTAATTCAATAACACCAGTAACGTCTGTAGTTCTAAAATAGAATTGTGGACGATAATTTGAGAAGAATGGTGTATGACGTCCTCCTTCTTCTTTAGATAGGACATAAACACTTGCTTTGAATTTTGTGTGAGGTGTAACGCTTCCTGGTTTAGCTAAAACTTGTCCACGTTCAACTTCATCACGAGCAATACCACGAAGTAAGCATCCAGCATTGTCTCCAGCTTGAGCATAGTCTAGAGATTTTCTAAACATTTCAATACCAGTAACAACTGTTTTCTTAGTTGGTTTAAGTCCAACAATTTCAACTTCGTCGTTAAGTTTAAGTGTTCCACGTTCAACACGTCCTGTAACAACTGTACCACGTCCAGAAATTGTGAATACGTCTTCAATACTCATTAAGAATGGTTTGTCAGTATCACGAACTGGAGCATCGATATAAGAATCAACTGCAGCCATTAAGTCACGAATACTTTGAGCAGCTGCTTCATCACCTTCAAGAGCTTTTAAAGCACTACCACGGATGATTGGGCATTCTGAATCAAATCCGTATTCTCCAAGTAATTCTCTGATTTCCATTTCTACTAAATCAAGTAGTTCAGGATCATCAACTTGGTCACATTTGTTCATGTAAACGACAATCTTAGGCACACCAACTTGACGAGATAACAAAATATGTTCTCTAGTTTGTGGCATAGGACCATCTGCAGCAGATACAACAAGGATTGCACCATCCATTTGAGCAGCACCAGTAATCATGTTTTTAACATAATCGGCGTGTCCTGGACAGTCAACGTGTGCATAGTGACGTTTTTCAGTTTCGTATTCAACATGCGCAGTGTTGATTGTTATACCTCTTTCTCTTTCTTCTGGAGCTTTGTCGATATCAGCATAATCAACAAATTGTCCAAAATATTTAGTGATCGCAGCAGTTAATGTTGTTTTACCATGGTCAACGTGACCGATAGTACCAATATTAACGTGTTCTTTTGAACGATCAAATTTTTCTCTTGCCATATAATATTTCCTCCTTTTTCTTTACTATTATATTTTATCTAATGCTTGAATATTTTTCAAGTATTATTCTTAATTAATGCTGTTTTTCTTAATTATTTCTTCAGCAATTCCTTTTGGCACTTCTTCATAATGGTCAAGTGTCATTGTGAAGTTTCCACGGCCTTGAGTATTTGAACGAAGTGTTGTTGCGTAACCAAACATTTCAGCAAGTGGTACCATAGCATTGATTGATAAAGCATTACCACGAGATTCATTACCCATTGGTTTACCACGACGGCTTGTTAGGTCACCCATAACATTACCCATATATTCTTCTGGAATAACTACTTCAACTTTCATTATTGGTTCTAGAAGAACTGGTTTACATTTATTTTTAGCTTCTTTTAAAGCCATTGATGCAGCAATCTTGAAGGCCATTTCTGATGAGTCGACATCATGATATGATCCATCAAATAATGTTGCTTTAACATCTACCATTGGATAACCTGCAAGAATTCCACCAGCCATAGCTTCTTGTAATCCTTTATCAGTTACTGGAATATATTCACGAGGAACTACCCCACCAACGATAGCATCAACGAATTC
>CALVVJ010000066.1 GCA_944363835.1 uncultured Bacilli bacterium
TATAATTATATTTTAAAGAATAAAAAAAAGACCGAAGTCTTTATTAAATTGTTATTTCACCTAATTTTATTAATTCAACTACTGCTTGAGCTCTTCCCTTGACTCCTAATTTTTGAATAGTATTTGAAATGTGATTTCTAACGGTTTTTTCACTAACTCCTAAAAACTCTGCTATTTCTGTTGTCGTTTTATTTAATACTAGTAATTCAAAAACTTCTTGTTCTCTATCGGTTAATATTTTCTTGTTCATAAAATCCCTTCCTAAATTAAAATAACTTCATATTATTCTATGAAGTTTTTTAATTTAGGTACCGGCGCAGTTATTCAAATTTAACCGTTATATACTTTTGCGTGTTATAAAGATTTTGAACGGATCTAATTATCTTATTGGCAATTTCTTTGTTATGTTCTGAAGCAGCAATAACTATACTTATGGTATCACCTTCAATTTTGACAAAATTATCATACTTAAATTCATCACTTATAAGTTTTTCAATTTTCTCACATTCACTTTGTGAATTGCTTAAAGCCTGCAAAGCGTTGTAGGCATTGTTTTTTTCTTCAATAGTTGCTTCTGTATCTAATAATATGTTTTGGTATTCATTCATTTGCTCTAAAACTGATTCATCGTCTTCTACTTGTAAAGCAACAATTACATCTGATTCCTTGACTTCTAAAACTTCACTAACATCGTTATCTCCCGCTAGGACACTAATCGTTTCATCTCCCATACTGACATAATAGATACCTAATACTAGAATTAATGAAAAAAGTGTTACAAACCATAGATTTTGTTTGTTTATCATATTATCCTCCGTTATCTAGTTAATTATATGTCCTAGTAATTTTTATATGCAAATTACTTTAAAAATTATTATATCTATGATAAAATGTTGATAGTAAGGTGAATGTAATGGGAAGAACGACTTTTTTATTACTTGCGGTAGCTTATTATGTTGTGACTATTATCATTGTAATAGTTATTTTGAATTTGATAAGTCGTAAGGAAAAAAATAAATTAAAGAAGCAAATAGATGAATTAGAAAAAGAAAAGAATTTAATTATTTCTGCTAGTATGCTTTCAGAATTAAATAAAGTAGAGGCATTAGTTAATAATGATGAAATGCGCGCTAAATTAGATGATTGGAAAAAAAGATTTAGCAATATTCGTGATGTTGAAATGCCTAAAATAACCGATACTATTAATGAAATAGAAGAGTTATTTGAAGATCGTAATTTCAAAGAATTAAAAGGCCTGATTTTAAAAGCTGATTTTGATCTTAATAATCTAAAAACCAAAGCTTCATTTTTGCTTGATGAAATAAAAGATGTAACTTTAAGTGAAGAAAGAAATAGAGAAACAATAACTAAATTAAAAGCCCAATACCGAGAAATTATGGGAACATATAAAGATTACGAAGAAGATTATGCCATCATCAAAGTACCCCTAGAATTGCAATTTGAAAACGTCGAAAAATTATTTCAAACATTTGAAGTATCGATGGAACAAAATGCCTATACTGAAGTGGGAAAAATTGTTAAAGCTATTGCTGATATTATCGATAATTTAAAAGTTGTTGTTGAAGAAACTAGACCCATAGTAAATTTAGGAAAGAATTTAATTCCTAAAAAGATAGAAGATATTAAGAATATTAGTGAAAAAATGACTAGGGAAGGTTATAACTTAGATTACTTAAATATTGATTATAATATTGAAGAAGCAAATAAAAAAATTCAAGATGTTTTTCAACGCCTTAACGTCTTAAATATTGAAGACTCTTTGTTTGAACTTAAAACAATGCATGATTATTTTGATTCTTTATATAATGATTTTGATAAAGAACGAATCAGTAAGAAAATATATGAAGATTATAGTAGAAGTATTTTAATTAAAGCTACCAAGTTAGAAAAAGTTAACAATGAACTATATAAAAAGATAGATGATATTAAATATAGTTATGATTTAACTGATGATGAAGTTGCTGTAATTAGTGAAATTAAAGAAGAAATAATGAATATTCGGGCAAGTTATGATAAAATAGTTGATGTTGCCAGAAGTCATGTCTTATCTTATTCTAAATTAGCTAGAGAAATGGAGATAATTAATTCCAAATTAGTTAAGACAGAAGAAAAACTAAATGGGGCTTTAAAAACACTTGGCAGTTTAAAAGAAGATGAGTTAAGGGCTCGCGAACAATTAGAAGAAATAAAGAAGATTTTAAATCAAACTAAAGATAAGATTCGTTCTTTTAAACTACCAGCTATACCTAAGAATTATTATGTTGAAATGGCTGAAGCAATGGAAGCAATTGATGAACTTATTAAGGCGTTAGATAAAAGACCAATTTCTATCAAAATATTAAATCTTCGGGTCGATACTGCTAGGGATTTAGTCTTAAAAGTTTATAATACGATTAATGAGACAGTAAAAACAGCTCGGATGGCCGAAACTGCTATTGTGTATGGCAATCGTTATCGTGTAACCAATAGAGAAGTTGATTTTGGTTTAATTAAAGCAGAAAATATGTTTGCGAAAGGAAACTTTAAAAGCAGTTTGGAAAATGCTATTAATGCTATTAATATAGTTGAACCGGGCATTCACAAAAGACTATTGGAAGAATATAAGTAGGTGAAGTATGAAAAAAATCAAATTTTTATTAAGCGTATTTTTAATAATGTTAATTATTCCCACTCCTGTAAGGGCTGCTGAAGCAGACTTTTGTCTTCGAACTTCAGCTATTTGGCAATTCATCGGTTATGCTCTATATGCTGTAAAAATAATAATCCCTCTTATTATTATAGTTTTTGGGATAATTGATTTTATTAAAGCGGTTATGAGTAGTGATGATAATGCCATTAAAAAAGCGGCGACATCATTATTAAAAAGAGCAATTGCTGGTGTAGCAATATTCTTTGTTCCTACAATAGTTACAGTGGTCTTTAACTTAATTGAAAATTTCACCGGTGGTCTTGAACCTATTACTGAATGTAAAACATGTTTACTTAATCCTACGAGTGATACCTGCGAAGGCTATATAAAAGAAGCTGAGGACTTAAGAAAAGCTAACAATTAAGGAGATGTAGTAATGATATATTTAGATTATAGTGCAACCACCCCAGTATCTTATGAAGTATTAGATACGATATCCAAAGTAACCAAAGAGTTTATTGGTAATGCTAATTCAATTCATGCTTTAGGTAAAAAATCTGCTGATTTACTAGAAAGTGCTACTAAACAAATCGCCGATATTTTCGGCGTAAATGCTAGTGAAATTATCTATACAAGTGGTGCAACTGAAGCCAACAATATGGCTATTATTGGTGTAGCAATGGCTCATCATCGCAAAGGAAAACATATTATTGTATCCAAGTTAGAACATCCTTCAGTTTATGCTATCTGTGATTATCTAAAAAGTATTGGCTTCGAAATAAGCTATGTAGATAATGATACTGAAGGTCTTATCGATTTTGAAGATTTAAAAAATAAAGTTCGTGAAGATACAATTTTAGTAAGCATTTGTGCTGTAAATTCTGAAACCGGAGTAAGACAACCGTTAAAAATGATTCGACAAATAATAAAAAAGGAAAACATTGCGACTATCTTTCATTCTGATATGACACAAGCAATTGGTAAAGTATCAGTCAATTTCCATGATGTTGATTTAGCTAGTATGTCCGCTCATAAAATATTTGGCCCTAAAGGAATTGGTTTCCTTTATAAAAGCAGTATGGTTAAAATAACTCCACTTATTTATGGTTCTGGTAAAAGCAATGACTTAAAACCCGGAACGCCACCACTACCATTAATTGCGGCTTTATCTAAGGCTGTTCGTCTTGCTTGTACAGATTTAGAAAAAAGAGAAAGATTTGTAACTTTGCTTAATGAAAAAATAGTAGGGAATTTAGAAAAGTATCCAAATATTAAAATAAATAAAACCAAATATTCTATTCCACACATTCTAAATATTAGTGTTTTAAACGTTATGCCGGAGACTTTAATTCATTCTTTAGATAAACATGAAATTTATGTAAGTACTAATACTGCCTGTGCTAGTGGAGAAATATCGCATAGTGTTATGGCTATCTATAATGACAACAAAAGAGCTAAACATACTATAAGAATTAGCATATCCCATGTCACTACAACAGAAGAAATAAATAAATTTTTAAGTGCCTTTAAGGAAGAATATGAAAAATTAACATCTATTAGATAAGGGGGATTTATGAAAAAAATTATAATTATTAAATATGGCGAGTTATCTACCAAAAAAGATAACATTAATTTCTTTTTAAAAACATTGAAAAATAATATTGCTAATTTACTAAGTGATATCCCTTGTGATATCACTTATGATTTTGGACGTATGTTTATTGATTCTACTGAAGATAAAATAGAAGAAATAGTATCGCGTTTAAAAAAAGTGTTTGGTATTCATGAAATAATCATTGGCTATAAAGATCAAAACTTAAATATCGATAGCATTAAAGAAAATATTTTAACTTTAGTTAAAAATCAAACTTTTAATACATTTAAAGTAATAACTAAACGTAGTAACAAATCATATCCGCTAGATAGTATGGAAATAAATAGAACAATTGGGGGACATATTTTAAAAAATGTTGCAAATGTTAAGGTAGATGTTCACAATCCTGAATTAAAGATTGAACTAGAAATTAGATCATATGAAGTATTATATTATTTTAATGGTATTTCCGGTTTAGGAGGATATCCAGTAGGAACTTTAGGAAAAGCTTTGCTCATGTTAAGTGGAGGGATTGATTCTCCAGTTGCAGGATACTTAACTATTAAAAGAGGAGTGAAAATTGAAGCCATATATTTTGAAAGTCCTCCCCATACTAGTGAATTCGCTAAAGATAAAGTAATTAAGCTTTCTAGAGTTTTAGCAGAATACAATGCTCAAATTAAATTACATATAATTAATTTTACCCATATTCAAGAAACCATCTTGCGCAATATACCTCATGAATACTTGATTACAATAATGCGGCGAATGATGTATCGGATTAGTGCTATTATTGCCCATAATAATAAGTGTAATATTCTAGTCAATGGTGAATCTATCGGCCAAGTTGCTAGTCAAACATTAACTAGCATGCGAGTTATTAATGAAGTAGTAAAAATGCCAGTGATAAGACCAGTTGCTTGTTTTGATTAATCGATTTAGCTAAAAAAATAGGAACATTTGATATTAGTACTCTTCCGTATGAAGATTGTTGTACTATTTTTGTACCAGACCATCCTGTCATTAATCCTAGTAGTATAAAAGCCCAAGAATATGAAGCGTTAATACCATACAAGGAATTGATTCATGAAGCTATCAAAAATCATGAAGTAATAAATGTAGGCATTGAAACTGATAAAAATTATGAAGATATATTATAAGATAAGAATTGGCAAATAAAATTAAATATATTGCAAAATATATAAAAAACAGTTGACGCACATACATTTGTTCAATATAATTTGCTCATAGTTCAGGGGGATGGTAATATGAATAAAGATAATCTAAAAACACAAATGATGGTTAAAGATCAAAAAGTTGCAGTCTTAGTTATAAACGGTGAAGAATACATTTCATTAACTGATTTAGCAAGGTATGCTAATTTTGAGGAGCCAAAAAT
>CALVVJ010000067.1 GCA_944363835.1 uncultured Bacilli bacterium
TTGCTTTGTTTATATCATCACTTTTAAATAGTTTATTAAGTCCTTTACTACAAAAATAACCCAAATAATATAAAACTATTGCTCCAATCAAAGAACCAATTGTAGCGCTTATTATAACCCCAAATGGCCCCATCTTACTATAGGTGGTAAGAAATCCTCCAAAAGTAAGAATTACTTCCGATGGAATCGGCGGCAAAATATTTTCAATAGCAATCAAAAAGCAAATACCAATATACCCCCAACTTTCCATTACACTTAAAACAAAATTACCCATAACACCCCCATATATAGAAAAAACAACTGGTTATATCTTAAGTTTAACGATTGTTTCACCTAAATTCCAATTGTTTCTATGATATTCTAAAACATTCTTATTTCTACTTAATACTCTACTCACTTCTTCAGTTAAGACATTTGTACTTTTACCATGGATAATAATTATATATTCATTTTTCATTTTTTTATTATCATTTACAAATTCATTAACCAACACTTCCACCATTGCCACAATTTCTCCATGTAAATCGAGTTTTGGAGTCTTACTAGTTATCATTGCCCATTATTTTGTGGTGGAGTTTGCATTTGTTGTTGTACCGCTACTTGGGGATTTTGAGTATTTTCTGTCGGAGGTGTTTGAACCATTCCCATTTTTTTAGTATAGTAATCTAAAACATCAGATAAATTAGGAATAGATAAACGAGATCCCATCTTTTGTACTGATAAACCTGCAGCAATATTGGCAAGAGTAATAATCTTTTCCATATCAAAGCCATTAGCAAGGCCATAAACAAATGCTCCATGGAAGATATCTCCAGCTCCCGTCGTATCTACCGCTTGGCATTTAAGACCTGGCATAATTTTAATTTGATTATTAACTTGATATAATGCCCCATGTTCTTCAAGCGTTACTACGATAATAGCATTAGGGTACTTATTTTGTAATTTAGAATATACATTAACTAAACTTTGTGGATTATTAAAATCAAATTTTAAACCTGTAACAGTTTCAGCAAATCCTTTACTACATACAATATATTTAATATATTTACACAATTCTATCAATTCTTGTGTAACTCGTCCCGCATCAATTACCGAAATTGCTTGCGGAAATTTACTCAAAGCATTTTGACTAGCTCCATAATCATGACCATCGACAAATACTATATCTGGTGTAAACTCATAAGTTAATTTCTTTAATGGTGGATGTTCTGTAGCCACATTAAATACCGTTCTATAACCATTTTTCTTATTAACTAATATAAAAGAAAATGAAGTATCTTTTTCATACGATGTTTCTACATAATCTGTATTAACATTTACTTCTTGAAATTCTTTTTTTATTTTTGTTCCAAAATCATCACTACCAATAGAAGTAGCAACAACTGTATCAATCCCCCATTTACCAAGTAAATAAGCAGCATTGCCAGCAGGACCACCCCCAGCCGCATACTTTTCACTATAACGATATTTTGTGTTTTCTATAGGATAATCATCTACTGGAACAGTTATATCCCAACTAGAATGTCCAATACATAATACTTTCATAAATTCATCCTTTCATAATTATACAAATTAATATTAACATTTTATTATTTAACTTAAGCAATTCGATATGGATCACTAGCTGTGCCTGAACCATTTTCCAAAGAAACATTACTATTTAAATAAAACGCAGGTCTAACATTTAATTTAGTCATTCCTATAAGACTACCCAAATTACCAATCAAATCTGAATCATTACTTAAACAATCACCTTTTAATATAATAAATACTCCCTTATCGCTCAATGATTCTAAAGAAATTGTCCACTCAGCTTCTCCTGAATACAACCAATTATTATCAATAATATTACTATATGCCTTTAAACTTGTTAGCCAATTTTCTGGGTTTGTTCCAAATCCGTAATCTGATACATACATTAATCCTATTGCCATTGTTTCAATATACCCTGTTTGATTTGCACCAACTTCATAATCATATACTGTTTTTGATATATCTGTACCATTAGAAGAATTAATTCCTCCTACTTGCCATATGTGACTTTGATCTATTAATCCTTGCCATTCACTTAATAAAGATTTATAATAATCTGTATTCAATATATAATATATATCCGGTTTTGTTGTTTCATCCCACTTATTATTTTCATCACTACTCCATTCATAATAACCTATACCCGTTGCCTTAATTAATTTTACTTGTCCATCAAACACTCCGATTATTCTATATAAATTATCATCTGGGCAAGTTTCTTCATCTGATCCAAAACATACATAATTATTTGGATTTGCTCCTGAGTATCTATATGAATTATCTCCTGCTTCTTGATCGGCATTTGTATATGTTCCTACCCCATCGTGATAATACAAATCATTTTCACCATCTACTCCAGTATATACTTGAGATGTAATATAATCAGCAAATACAACCTTGCTTTTTTCTTTTTGCATTTTTATTTCTGTAGTCATACTATTACCAAAGTTTATCGATTGATCAATTGAAAGATTTAAATAAGTTAAAGTAAAATTCCAAGTTTGAACAGTTTCTTCAGTTGAAGAAGTTGAAGTAATGGTATAACCATCAGCAACAGCAAAAGTTCCATTTTGAGTTGTAACATCAAATCCTGCTACACCATTAAAAGTACCATAAGTAAGTCCATCAATATTAGTTACAGGATTTCCTTCTGGGTCTGTTACTGTAAGTATTATTTCTGGAGTTGAACCATCAGAATAAACAAAAGTATTATTAGAAATAGTAAAATATACCCAATAAGGATACTCTGCTGTATTGTTTGTTGAATTAGCAAGAAGTGTTGCTGTTGCAGTTGTTGTATCTACTAAATTTTCGCCATTTTCTGGTAAAGTTGTTGGTGTTGCATCAATTGAAAGCGGGTCTCCTACAGCAAACTTTAAATTATCTGTTTCATCGCTATCAACTGAAACATCCCCTCTAGCTTCATTGACATTCGCCGCCAAATAAGCATAAGTAAATCTAACGATTAACACAATAAATATCCCAACAATTAACACTCCCAAAAAATACAGTAATTTATTCTTTTTTATTTTATCTATAAGTTTCACTTTGACTCACCCTACTATTCTTTTATAGTATAACAAAAAAGAATAAAAAGTTCTAGTCCCTTTTCACAAAAATTATGAAACAAGGATTTATTCATTGTAAACATAAAGGTTAAATGTTATAATTTACTTAAATTAAGGGGGTTACAATGAATAGCACAATTAACATTATATTTGATAATTCTTAATATTAAAGAAAATATATTATTTATCTTAATACATGAATTAACTCATTTATTAGATTTAAAATATTTAAAAAAATTATTTATAAATTATATTAATAATGAATTAGAAATTTATAATATTGATACACAAATAAGTGATGAACTTATTTGTGATATAGCAGGGTTACTTTTTAGTAATAAAATTATTAATGATAATAATTTTATTACTAATTTTAAAAATTTATGGAAATATTTAATGCATAATAATAAAGTTATACTAACTAATGAAGTTAAATATAAATTAGTTGATGATAAAAAATACGGAAGATACTGGATAGTAGAAGATAGCAAAGATATATTTAAGGGAATAACAAGAAATGAATTAAGAAAACAAGCCTATAAATACATTTTAAATGGAAATACCAACTTTAAAGATTTAATTGATCCAATTGATAATAAAAAAATTAAATTTATAAAATTATCAGCAAATGAATATTTGCATGGCACTAATTCAAAAAAATTAAACAATATAAAATTTAATCATAAAATGCGTTTAATACCTAGTATCAAAGATTTGATTGATAACGCTAACATAAAATATTATTCGCCATTAGTACATAACAACAAATTGTTCAAAAAAGGATTCAACAACTATCAAGGCGTAATTAAGGTCGATAACATAACTTATAAATACATAATAAGAATTGGCATCGCAAAACTTGATTATATATTCTATGACTTAACTTTATAAACAAAAAAAGAAGCCTCCGAAGTACCTAGCACTAAAGGTGCGTCTCTTCTTTATAAAAAACAGGCTTCTTTTTCTATTAATAATATACTACATAGTTTATTTAATGTCAACTATCTAACTTCTGTTTTCTTTATAATAAATATTTTATCTTTCTTATAAAAAGCATAAAATATGTCTTTTGGAGTCAAATTTTTATTAGCCAGTTCATCAATTAACCACTCTTCATTTTTCTTTATATGTTTTAAAGCTTCTTTTTGCACAAATCCATCTAATATTAAAGCCATAGGATAATTACTTTTTAATTTAAAGATATTGTATTTAAAAACCGACAACTGTCCATTTGGTTCTAAAAATGCATATTCAACATTATCTAATTCTTTAATTCCTTGTTGTCTTAAACTAATAAGTAAATCATCTAAAGAATACCTTTGTTTAACCATTTCTTTATAATTAATTTTACCATTGCAAATAATTAAAGATGGTTTACCATCAAATACCGTTCTAAATCTTCTTGACTTAATTGAAATAAAAGCAAATACAACTTCTAAGATAACTAACATAGCAATAGGAACTATAGTAAGGTATATTGGATTTTCTGTTTCTTCAATAGAAATCGCCACTAATTCAGCAATAAGTATTGAAACAATTAAATCGATTACTCCGAGTTGTCCTATTTCTCTTTTACCCATAATTCTATATGCTAGCAAAACAAAGAAATAAAAGAATATTGTTCTAAATAAGACTGTAAAAAGCTCCATATTATTCACCACTTATATTATGAAACTTTTCATATTATTTTAATCACTTCATACAATTTATTAGGTGATTTAATGAAATATTTACTTAAAACATTAGGATATTATGCTATATTTATCATATTAATTACATTTATTTGTAGTCTTCTTAATTTAATTGGAGTTAACTCTACTATTACTAATTTATTAATATTTATATTTAATTTACTAGCATTCTTTATCTTTGGGTTTAAAAACGGTAAAAAAGTTAATAGTAAAGGCTATATCGCTGGTCTTAAGATGTCTGGGTTATTCCTTCTAGTCTTAGTTATAATTAATTTATTTACTGCCAAAAACTTTTTCAACATTACAACGATTGTATATTATATCATCTTAATCCTTGCTGGAACTGCTGGCAGTATGATGGGAATAAATAAAAAAGATACTAACGCACAGTAACAAAACTATAGTTAGTACCATCAACTGTAATATAAGATTCTGGGTTATAATATTCTTTAGTAACAGGGTCAGCTTGAAAATCCATATAATTTAAATCATAAAGTGTTTGTAAAGTAATTTTATCTCCCGAACACTTTTTTTCATTCAAACATTTTTTTGTAGTTTCAATCAAATATTTTTCTTCTACTTCTGTTAATTTTTCATTATGTTCATCCAATACTTTATAAGTTGTAAAACCAACTATTAAAACCACAATTATAATAACCGTACTAGTAATCCAAATCTTATTCATCTTTTACCCCATAATAATTTTTAACAAATTCATCTCTAAATTCTTTCATTGTTCCCTTTTTTATATTTTCTCTAATTTGACCCATTAATTGATGTAAAAAATAAATATTATTAATTTATAATAATCTTGTTCCAAATGTTTCATTTGCT
>CALVVJ010000068.1 GCA_944363835.1 uncultured Bacilli bacterium
CTTTCTTAAAGAATGCTTCGCAAAGACTCCCCGTACTTTCTTTTCGCGAGAAAAGAAAGTAGGCAAAGAAAAGCGGTGTGTCGCGGCGACGGCGCCTCTCGGCGCCTCTCGCCTTGATCGACGCTTTCTTGAAGAAAGCTTTGCAAAGACTCCCATGTCCATCTCTTCGTCTTTATTATTTATAAATGAAAAGAAAGTAGGAAAAGATAATCATTATGAGATTAGCAACTATGCTATTCCAGGATATGAATCTAAACATAACTTAGTTTATTGGAATAATGAAGAATATTATGGCTTTGGTCTAGGAGCAGCTGGTTACGTCGATGATATAAGATATCAAAATACGAAAAATTTGAAGGAATATCTTTTAGGTAATTATGTTGATTCTACTGAAATGCTTGGCCTTAAAGAAAAGATGGATTATGAAATAATGTTAGGTCTTCGAAAGCTTAATGGTATTGATACTATTAAATTTAAAGAAAAATATGGTCAAGATATTGAAAGTGTCTATGACTTAAAACTATTATTGAAAAATAAAGATTTAATTAAAAGAAAAAATCATATTTATATTAATCCCGAAAAAATTTATGTAATGAATGAGATATTAATTAAAATAATTTGACATTTTTGGGTAATCCTAGTAATAGGGTGTTAATTATGTTAAATGATTTAGAAATTTTAAATGGTGAATTATCTCCAGAATTTGATATTTATAATGATATTTATTCTGTAACTATCACAGAAGATGTCGATGAGCTAGTAATTGATTATGAAGTTAGCGACGGTTATATTGTAAATATCGTCGATAATAAAGATTTAGCTGCTGGAGAAAATTCCGTTTATTTACAAGTAATTAAAGACGAAGAAATAAATACTTATACTTTATTAGTTTATAAAGAAAGCAGTGAACCTGTTTTTAATTATGAATATATTCCAGAATCTATCGAAGTGGAAGAAGAGTTGCCAGAATATGCTGTCCCTCTTATTATTGGTTCCTGTTTTTTAATTATTCTAATTGTCTTTTTACTCCTTTTTAAAAAAAGAAAAAGTTGATATAATAAATAGGGAGGATAGAGATGAAATTAGAAGGAAAAATAGCCCTTATAACTGGTGGTTATCTTGGAGCGGGTCGAGGAATTGTCGATACCTTTTTGAAATATGGTGCCAAAGTAATCGTCCTAGATTATAATAGTGGTGTTACTAGTATGAACAGTGCTAATATTCTAGCTTATAATGTGGACATTCGTGATGCATCTGCTATAAGTAAGGCTTTAATAGATGCCACAAAACAATATGGCAAGATTGATATTTTAGTCAATAATGCGGGAGTTTGTAAGCTCACTCCTTTTCGGGAAACTACTGAAAGTATTCGCGATTATCATTTTGATATCAATATTAAAGGAACTTGGAATGTTACGCAAGAATGCCTAAAATATATGGAGAGTGGTGGAGCGATTGTCAATATGTCGAGTGTAACTGGGCCAAATGTCGCTGACCCTGGTGAAGTAGCCTATGCGACAACTAAAGCAGCAGTTTTAGGTTTTACTAAAAGCCTAGCGGCAGAATTAGCTAGCGATAATATTCGTGTTAATGCTATAATGCCTGGTTATATTTACACGCCTTTAGTTGATGGTATGGCTAAAGACAGTAACCCCGAAAATCCTGAAAGTGTTATCGATGGTATTGCTAATGCTGTGCCTTTAAAAAGGTTAGCTACGCCTTTAGAAATCGGCGAACTAGCAGCATTCCTTGCTAGTAATGAATCTAGTTACATAACAGGGCAAGGGCTTATTATCGACGGTGGTTCAACACTTCCTGAAACTATGACGATGGGAGTATAAAAAAAGACGGATAGCAAATTAATCCGTCTTTTCTATATTATCAAAGCCTTTAATCGCTTTGATATTTTTATTATCTGCAAAAATTAAAAAAATATACAAAAAAACTGCAATTATGCAGCTTTTTTAGCCATTGTTCTAGCTTCTCTAGCACTTATGATTACTTTTTCTCCATTTATAGTTTTCTTTTGTAGATTTGGTTTTTGCATCATCTTAGTTGCTCTTAAAGAATGCGATCTTCTATTACCAGTTAAAGGTTTTTTAGTAGTTACTTTTGTAGCCATAATCTGCCTCCTTTTCGTTACTTAAAAATTTTATCATTATATTTAATGTTTGTCAATTAAATATCTAGTTAATTTGCTTATTTTGTGATAATATAGACAATCAGAGGGAAAAATATGAACAATAATAAAGAATTAAAGATATATGAATTTTTAGGAATTAAATATTTTAAGAAGTTTATGTTGAAATTTCATAAGCTCTTGTATTGGCCAATATCATTGCTACTAGAAAAAGAACAACGTCGCGAACTTTACAATAATGCTCGTGATAATTATAAAATAGGCAAGGTTAGTGAACTAAAAGATATCAAAACATTTAAAAGAAATCTTTACTTTAATGGTTCTATCCATCTTGTTTTAGCTCTTTTAAATGTTTTAATATTTATTTCTCCTTTATCTCCCATAATGTTTATTCTCAATTTTGCTTCTTTTTTAATAAATGCTTATTGTGTTATGCTTCAAAGATATAACTGTATTAGAATTAACAATATGTTATCACGGTGTGAACCTTTAGAAAAGAAAAAACAAGAAGAGTTACAAAGAAAGTTACAAACCGATGAATTTATTGAACGTAACATAGATCATAAAATATTAAATTTTAAAAAGGTAACTGAAAAAGAAATAACTTTCGAAGAATTTTTAAATACAGCATCCCTTAGCCAAATTAAAGAATATATGGTGTATTTAAGAAAGTTAAAAGATGACTCTTTACAAGAATTGCTACCATTAAGTAAAAATGAAGTTCTTCAAATGACTCTAAAAAGAGAAAAGTCTTACAAATAATCTTTATTATCTTGGCTATCTTAAAAATTTGCTATATAATATTTTAAGAGGTATTGATATGTATGCACCACTTAAAGTAACGACAGATTATACACTTCTTAAAAGTTTGATTAAAATTCCTGATTTAATCTCTTTTTTAGTGTCTAATAAAATAGATGCTTGTGCAATATGTGATGAAAACTTATACGGTGTCTTAGATTTTTATAATGCCTGTCGTACCCACAATATTAAACCAATCATAGGTTTAAATATTAGATTAGATAACAAAGATATCTATTTATATGCCATTAATTACTCTGGCTATAAAAACTTACTTAAAATACATACTATCATTGAAACAAGAGAACTAGGAGTTGTTGACTTAGAAAAATATTGCCAAAATATCTTAGCAATAGTTCCTTATAAAAGTGTAGAACTATGGAAAAACTTGGCGTTTTATGATTATTTATATATTGGTTATAGTAATTTATTTGAGAAAAATAATGCCGCTATTTTAACGGATAATATCGTTTACGCAAATGACTTAAGAGCACTAAAAGTAGATGATATTAAATATTTAAGATACTTAGATGATTTAAGAAAAGAACCCCATATAGATTATGCCAATAATTATTATCAAACACCTGATTTTATCGATTTATCTAAAATCCAAGAAATAACTAATTTAATTGACTTAGAAATTCCTTACGATAAAAGATATATTCCTAAATATAAACCAAATATAGATGCTTTTTTATTTCTAAAAAGTCTTGCTTTAAAAGGCCTAAATAAAAGAATCAATGGTAAAGTTCCTCCAAATTATTTGAATAGGCTAAATTATGAATTATCTGTAATAAAAGAAATGGGCTTTGTCGATTATTTCTTAATCGTTTATGATTATGTCTTATATGCAAAAAAGCACGATATTTTAGTAGGTCCTGGCCGTGGTTCTGCAGCTGGTTCTCTTGTAAGTTTTTCGGTAGGTATCACAGACATTGACCCCATAAAATATAATTTGCTATTTGAGCGTTTCCTAAATCCATCCCGTATCACTATGCCTGATATAGATATCGATTTTGATGCTACTAAAAGAAATATAGTCATCGATTATGTTCGAGAAAAATACGGTCATGATAAAGTAGCCCTAGGCTTAACCTTCAGCACTCTTAAAAGTAAATTGGTAATAAGAGAAGTAGGTAAGCTATTAAATGTCGATAGTAGTCTAATCGATAAGTTTGTCCATGTAATTGATGCCAATCGCAATTTGAAAGATAATTTAAATAGTGAATACGTTAAAAAATATCTACAAAGTTACAAAGTTTTACAAGGCGTTTATGAAGTATCTTTAAAATTAGAAGGCTTAAAGAAAAATGTTTCTACTCATGCTGCTGGAGTAGTGATTTCTAGTGTTCCGCTAGATGAAGTTATTCCTATTCATATTAGTAATGGTGAATTAATTACCGGTTCAGCAATGGAATATCTAGAAGATATTGGCCTTTTAAAAATGGATTTTTTAGGTCTTAAAAATCTTACGATGATTTCAAGCATTACTAAAATGATTGGTCGCGATGTTTTAAAAGATATCGACTTAAATGATCCTCATGTTTATGAATTGTTTAGTAATGTTAAAACTGATGGTATTTTTCAATTTGAAACACCAGCAATGAAGTCTTTACTAAGTAAATTAAAACCTAAATCCTTTAATGATTTAATTGCTGCAGTTGCTTTAGGAAGACCGGGTCCTAAAGAACATGTTCCATCTTTTATCAAAAGACGTAATGGCGAAGAGCAGGTTAGTTATATTCATCCTGATTTAGAAAGTATTTTACAAGATACTTATGGGATATTAATATATCAAGAACAAATTATTGCCATATTAGTAAAAATCGCCGGATACACTTTAGCAGAAGCCGATTTAATAAGAAGAGCCGTATCCAAGAAGAAAGAAAGTATTTTAATTAGTGAAAAAGAAAAATTTACAAAAAGAGCAATGGCTAAAGGCTATAAAGAAGAAGTAGCGATAGCTATTTATGAGTTGATTGTTAAATTTGCTAGTTATGGTTTTAATAAATCTCATTCTGTTGCCTATGCTTTAATTGCCTATCAAATGGCTTATTTAAAAACCTATTATCCTGCTCACTTTTTTACCCAACTTCTAAATGATGGCGAGGCTAAAAAAAATACCTATTACTTGGCGTATTTAAAAAGTAAAAAAATTAAATTTTATAAACCCAATATCAATAATCCTAATCCTGATTATTACATTGAAGATAATAATTTATATATGCCATTATGGATAATTAAAAATATTTCTTTAGATTTAACTAAGAAAATAATTGCAGCTCGTGAAGGAGGATACACTGATATTTTTGATTTTGCTTATAAAACTAAAGATTTCATGACTAAAGGTATTATGGAAAATTTAATTCGTGCAGGAGCTATGGATATATTTTCTCTAAATCACCAAACATTAATTAATAATATTGAATCAGCTCTAAATTACGGGGAACTAGCTGATGCTGATGGCTTAATATCTAAACCTCTAATCGTCGAATACAACGAATACGATAGTAATACTTTAAGAAATGATGAACTGAATAGTTATGGCTTTTATATAATTAATCATTATGCTAGTATCTATTTAGCTTTTGAATATATGAAACTAAGTACTATAAAAAGTTTTGTTTACAAAAAAATAAAAACAGTAATTATTGTGGAAAAAATAAG
>CALVVJ010000069.1 GCA_944363835.1 uncultured Bacilli bacterium
GTCATATCACTTAAACGATCCGGAGCAATAATTGAAAGTATGGCACTTACTGCCGCAAGAGCAAAGGCTATAACTAATAATTTATGGAATTTATTCAAATAGTGGACTAATTTTTTCATGGCCCCACGAAAATCTTTCGCTTGTTCAAAATTTTGGCCACCTTTTCCACCCATTGGTCTAGGCATTATTAAGTTCCTCCTCACTAAGTTGAGATAGGGCAATTTCTTTATAAACATCACAATTTTTTAATAATTCCTTGTGAGTCCCCATTCCCACACATGAGCCTTGATCAAGAACAATTATCTTGTCGGCATTCATGATTGTACCAATTCTTTGCGCAACAATAAATGTTGTGGCATCTTTAGTATATTTTTTTAATTCTTTTCTTAAAGTAAAATCAGTTTTATAATCTAGAGCAGAAAATGAATCGTCAAAAATATAAATTTCTGGTTTACGAGCAATAGCTCTTGCAATAGAAATTCTTTGCTTTTGACCACCGGAGATATTTGTACCTCTTTGGGCTAAGTAAGAATCATACTTATCTGGCATTTTTTCAACAAAGTCCTTACCTTGAGCAATTTCAACTGCTTTCTTTATTTCATCACGAGTTACTTCTTTCTTCCAGTTATCACCATAAGCTACATTTTCTGCAACAGTTCCGCTGAATATTACAGCTTTTTGAGGAATATAACCAATCTTGTTGTGAAGATATTCCAGTTTATAATCTTTTACATTTACGCCATCAATAATAATTTCCCCATCAGTTGCATCATAAAATCTAGGAATCAGATTGATAAGGGTCGATTTACCAGAACCAGTTGAACCGATGAAAGCAACGGTTTCTCCCCGATTGGCTTTAAAGCTAATATCTTTTAATATGTATTCATCGGCATCAGGGTATTTAAATGATACATCTTTAAATTCAACTGTACCTGCAAGAGATGGATCACTTTTGGTAACAGTTCCATCAATTATCGCAAATTCTTCATCTAATACTTCGTTAATACGATCTGCAGATATAGCAGCACGTGGATACATGATGAAAATCATGGCAAGCATTAAAAATGACATAATAACTTGCATACCATAAGATGAGAATACGACCATATCACCAAATATAGAAATTTTTTCACTCATAAGAGCAGCATCGATCATATAAGCACCTAAGAAGTATATTGCAAGAGTTGAAAAATACATAATTAAATACATAACGGGTTGCATAATACCAAACATTCTTTGATTAAATAATTGAGTACTGGTTAGTTTGTTATTAACTTTAGCAAACTTCTCTTCTTGGTAGTCTTCGGCGTTGAAGGCTCTAACTACTCTAATACCTGTAAGGTTTTCTCTAGTAACACCGTTTATTTTATCAAGTAATTTTTGAACAATTTTAAATCTTGGTAAAACGATTAACATCAAGAAAATCAAGGTTATTAAAAGCATTAATACTCCGCCGCCGACAACGGCACTCCATTGCCAACTCTTATTTAAAATTTTAGATACTGCCCATATAGCAGTTATTGGTGATTTAATTAAAAGTTGAAGCCCTAAGGCAACTAACATTTCAATTTGAGTAACATCGTTAGTAGTTCTCGTAATTAAACTACTTGTGGAAAACTTTTTAACTTCACCTTCGCTAAAATTTTCAACCTTTTCAAAAATATCCTTACGCAAAGTTTTAGAAAATGATGCAGCGATATATGAGGCAATATATCCAACCACAATTGCTGATGCTAAACTACCTAAAGCACATAAAAGCATTTTAGATCCTTCTACTAAAATATCAGCTACTTCACTACCTTCAGTTTGGACTAATTGGGTAATCTGTGACATATAATCTGGCAGTTTTAAATCTAGCCAAACTTGAAAAACTATTAGAGCTGTTGAAAGCAATATTAACAGCCAATCCTTTTTTTCTAACTTTTTTAATAATCTTAACATACATATTCCTTTCTAAATGTTTTTGGTCATTTTTTCAATAACTGAATAAAAGCATTTCTTTTCATCATCAGTTATACCATCCCATAATTTTTCAAAAACTCTTTTTTCGACGACTTTAAGTTCGTGTATTATTGGTTTAGCGGACTCATTTACAATTATATGTTGATATCTTCGATCTTTTGTATCCGTTTTAAAGGAAATGTATCCTTTTTGTAAAAGTTTACCAACCCCTTTGGAAACATAGGCTTTAGAAAAGCCGCGAATTTCAACCATATCACAACCACGATTAAGTTCAGAATTAACAGATAAAAAAAGTAAAACATCAGCCTCTGGTTTACTAATTCCCATTTTACTTGCAACATTTGTAATCTCTTCATCAAACTTAATTTTAGTTTTTTTCATAAATAACATTATATTACCAATATTTTCTTTCATAATACACCTTACTTAGTTTTCAAAAAAACAGTTTCTACGTGAACTATTATATGTAATTATACTTGTTCTGTCAATCAAAATTACAAACTTCACAAAATGTTCATATTTTTATTATTTTTGGTGGATAACTCATTACTTATCCACATCATTATTACATTTACTATGTAGTCTATTTCATCTCGGTTTAACTTTTTGTACTTTGGTATGTGATGCCATTTATAAAGACAGGATCTACAACAAGTAGCAGTAGCATGCTCAGCAATAAAGACAGGATGTCCTCGCATTGGTGTTTGTTTACCATCATTAGGAATAAAATCTGATGCTAATCTCTTTTCAATAAAATCGTAGGCGTGTTTTCTTATCGTAGCCATTCCTTTATTTTGTATATATTCAATATCTTTTTCTTTAAGATGAAAAGATTTGCGAAATTTGGATTTAGATAACTTACCTAAAATATCACTATAATTATTCATTGTTTCCTCCAGTTAAATTATAAAACACAATCTAAAAGAATTAAATATATTAATTTATTCATACTAATTATAGGTGATTATATGTCATGGGTATTAAAATTTAAAATAATTGGAGCATTTATAGCAGCTGTCGTTTATTACCCTTTATGTTTTTTATATAAGAAGTTTCCTAATTTTTTTACTAGTATATTTTCTGCAGTAAACGATTCACTTTGGGAACAAGCAAAAGTTATATTTGGAAGCATTTTGATCGGTGGTATTACCCAAAAATTAATTAGTATTGTAAATAAAATACATGTTAATAACATTTGTTTTTCAACATTTATAAGTGCAATTGTCGCCATACCTATTTATATAGTCTTAGTTTCTATACTTTCTTCTTTATTGGGAAAAAGATATGTTATTAAAATTTTAGGAGCTATTGCTTCCATAGTGATTGCTCAAGTTATATCATATTTTATTATGCAAAAGCCTGAATTTAAATTAGAAAACTATACTATTATTTTTGCTATTATTACTTATATTATATTTACTTTTGTAACTTATTTTAGAAAATAAAGTACTGTTATTTTAGAATTGATTTGCTTGTTTCAGCAGGATACACTAAAGATCATGGTGGTACTGGCAATAAATTATAAAACACTGAATTAAGATATTTGTTATGTGATAAAGAAAGAATATGTTTGGGTAAATCTGTGTGCATTGTGGTATAATCGACAAACTAAACCGTTTAAATAATACTAATTTATTAATAAAATAAGACCTAATTAAGGCCTAACACAATTTGAGACATTAAAAAAATCCCATAGTTACGGGAGTTATAAACTTAATGGTGGAGCAGAGGAGGATCGAACTCCTGTCCAATATGCCCTATTATACAATATCTACAAGTTTAGGTAGATTTGTAATTTCCTAATTAAATGGCTCTACACTAACCTCATAATTAGTAAGTTTAGTAATATTCGATATATTATCCTAAACAAATAATATATTATATCTTATATTTATGAACCCCTAGCTAAACCTATAAGAGAAATTTAGTAGAAGTGCTCCCTTAACCTAAATACTAGGCAAAAGCAGGAGCGAAACTATAGTTATTAGTTTCGTCATTTAATTTTAGGTTTGCACTTAAGGTATGCCGACCACTTGCAATCATATCTAGTAACATATGTCGAAACCAAAATACTGCCCCATACGGTTTAATTATAACAAAAAAAGGACATATTGTCCACAAATTTTCAACAAATGTTCGCGCTTGATTCAGCGTTTAGAGAATAATCAGCAAAATCTTGTTTTAAATATAGGGGATATGCTGCTGCTCCAATCATAGCAGCATTATCTGTACAATACTTAAATTCAGGAATGGAAAGTAAAGCATTGTTGGCATTTGCTACCTTTTGTATCTCGCTGCGCAAGTATTTATTTGCAGATACTCCTCCAGCAACAATGACATTTTTGATTCCCGTATTTTTCAAAGCCAAGTCAGTTTTTCTAGATAATTCATCAACTGCTGTTTTTTGAAAACTAGCTGCTAAATCTGCTTGTCTTATTTTATTTCCTCTTTGTTTTTCATTGTGAACCAAGTTAATAATATAACTTTTTAAGCCACTATAACTAAAATTATATGTATTATCTAATACGGGTTTAGGTAAATCATATGAAGGTGTGCCTTCTAAAGCGAGTTTTTCAATACCAGGACCTCCGGGATATGGAATACCTAAGATTCTTGCTACTTTGTCATATGCTTCACCGATTGCATCATCGAGTGTAGAACCTAAAAGTTCAAAATCATAATCGTCTTTCATAATAACAAGTTCAGTATGTCCTCCACTTACAACTAGGGCAAGCAAAGGAAACTTTAACTTATTATCAATAGCATTAGCATAGATATGACCAATTAAGTGATTCACTTTAATTAGGGGCTTATTATAAACATATGATAGTACTTTGGCAAATTCAATACCAACAAGTAAAGATCCTAAAAGCCCTGGTTTATAAGTTACAGCGATAGCATCAACATCACTTACTTGCATGCCTGCTTTATTTAAAGTATCTTCTAATACCAAAGTTATATTTTCTGTATGCATTCGTGATGCTATTTCTGGTACTACTCCACCAAATTTAGCATGAGTATCCATTTGAGTAAGGATAGTTATGGCAACAACATCATGACCATTTTTAACTATGGCAATACTCGTTTCATCACATGATGTTTCAATTGCTAAAATATACTTATCTTTCATTCATTATTCCCCCATTTCATAATATAGGCATCTTCATCACCATAATATTTACTACGTTTGCCTACAACTTTAAAATTTAGTTTTTTATATAAAGAATAAGCTGGGATATTAGCACATGATACTTCCAAAGTTATAGTTTTATTATCTTGGTAACAATAGTTATTAATTAAATACATTAGTAATTTTGTGGCTATGTAATTATTTCTTTTTTCTTCAGCAACAAAAATACTTAACAGGTCAATATTATCTCCGAAATCAAGAGCATATAAGTAGGCATCAATATAGTCTGGATTTTCACTAACTAAAACAATGGCAAGTTCACTATCTATTTCCGTTTCAATATGGAAAGCGCTAGTAAAGTTATCATGTAAAATACTTCCTAGTTTATTAATATTAACAACATCATTGCTATTTGCTACTCTTATCAATTTCTACTCCAATTTTTTTAATGTATATAGGTTTTACTTGATGAG
>CALVVJ010000070.1 GCA_944363835.1 uncultured Bacilli bacterium
TAAATAATACTGTTATTGCTAATAGTGAAGCAGGTACTAAAATAACTTTAGATGTAGATTATAATACTACTTTAGCAATACCTGATGGTGTTACAGTAGTTATTCCAGAAGATCATACTTTAACAGTGCCTACTAATGGAGTTAAAGTTGGTAATGGTACTTTAGATGTCCAAGGAAAAATGGTTAATGGCAATGTATTAGTTGAAAATACAAACGGTTATTATCCTACTTTAAGAGATGCTGTTCAAAGTATTAAATTAGATACAACTGGTACAGAAATTACTTTATTAAATGATACTAATGAAACTAGAAATATATCTATTTCTAGAAAAGAAATTAAAATTGATTTAAATGGTCATGATGTAAATAGTACTACTGGTATTACTCTAGCAAATAGTGCTACAATCGAAATAACTGATAGTAGTGATTCTGAAGGCACTGTTAATACAACAGTTACAAATAGTGGTAATCTTACAATAAGTGGTGGTAAATTCTTAAGTGTTCCAACAACTAATCAAGGTGCAACTACTACTTTAGTTGGTGGTACATTCCCAAGTGATGAAATTGCTGATTTAGATGTTCCAGAAGATATGGAAATAGTTGTTAATGAAGATGGTACATCATCAATTCTATACAAATTAGCAGATTACACAAAAGTGGATGAAGCTCTTGCTGCTGCTAACGCCATTGATAGAAGTAAATATACTGAAGAATCTCTAAAAGTTTTAGATGATGCTATTGCTGGTGTAGATAAAACTTTAAGACTTGATAAACAAGCAGAAGTTGATGCTATGGCTGAAACAATAAACAATGCCATTGCCAATTTAAAAGAAGTAGGCAATGCAATTGATAACCCAAGTACAAGTGATAATGTCTTAACTTATGTTGTTCTTGGTGGAATTTCTCTAGTAGGAATTGCTGGTGCTAGTCTATATTTAAAGAAAAGAAATAATTAGTAATTTAAAAAGATGACTGTTGTGGTCATCTTTTTGTATGCATTAATTTAATTGTTGTGCTCGTGGTTTTCCTTCTTGAATTATAGTGCCATCCTCGAATTCAATGATTGTATCATCTCTTCTAAACTTATAATCTTCTTCTTCCTGATAGAAAATAACTGGTGATTCTGGTATATTTTCTTCTTTATTATAATCAACCGGTGGAATTAACGCCAGTAGTAATACTGCAAAAACAAGTTTCAAATTAATCACCTATCCTTTAGTAAATTCTAGCACAAATTAAATATAATATCTAGTAATTTACATATATAATTTATAGAAGTGTAAATTGACTATAAAATAAAAGTTTGTTAAAATTATGTTATACAGGAGTTGAGTTTAATGACAAAATTAAAAGAATTATTTAAAAATAAGAAGTTTTTGATTGTGTTTATTATTATAGTTATTCTAATAATTTCTTTAGTAATATTTTTATGGTTATTTAATAGAGAAACTAAAGAATTAAAAGAAAATAATTATACTAGTTATTTAATAAGTGAAAATGAAGTATTATTAGAAATTGAATTTAAAGAAAGTTATTATGAATGTACTAGAATGGGAAAAGTAAGTACTTGTAGTGATGTAACAAGTGAAGTAACAAATGTTGAAGTTTTAGTAGATACAGATGTAAATTTAGATAATCTAGATTTAGAAAATACTATTATAAATTTTGTTAATGCTTTACTGGATAATGATGTAGAAATTAATGATTTAATAATAACTTCTAATTATGAATTTAAAGATGAATTTATTACTAAATTAAAAGAAAAAATAAATGGTGATATAAACATTTATTTAGATTATCAAAAAAATATAGATGATTTTAATACAGAAGTAAATTATTATACAATAACCTTTGATACTGCTGGGGGAAGTAGTATCGATAGTATTGTTGTCAAAGAAAATGATATGATAACTAAACCAGATAATCCAACAAAAGAGGGATATACTTTCTTAGGCTGGTATATTGATGATGAAGAATTTAACTTCGAAGATTTAGTTAAAAGTGATTTAACTCTTGTTGCTAAATGGGAGGAAAATAAAAATAGTAGTTCAGGAAGTTCATCAAGTGGAGAAACTACTACAAACAATAATAGTAAAATTAATTTGAATAATAATTTAAGTGCTACTGTCTATACTAAAAGCACTGGTAGTCAAAATTGTTTCTTTTATCTATTTGCAAGTAATTTACAAGAGTTATATCCGGATGCTTCATATAGTGCCATATCTAATGGCACAACTAGAGTAAGTTTTTGGCCAGGACCTGCTGAAGATCCGACTTCAAATGAAATTTCCTTAGATGCCTTAAATAATAGCAATTTAGCATTTAATACTAGTAAAGAAAGTTCTTTAGAAAACACTTTGAAAAAATATGATAATACTCCAGGATTTACTTTGGTATCATTTAATAATGATAATCATAAAATAAGTTTTGAATATGAATATATTACTTTTAATGGTTTAGATGTTGCTGATGGTACTACTGCTAATAAAGAAGTTGTAAATGCTTTAAAAGGCGCATACTTATTTCAAGGTCCTTGCGGAGGCTATGATGCTTCCGAAAATATTACTGTAAATGAAGAAATATGTGAAAAATTCAATTTGAATTGTGGCAGGTGGTAAAATGAAATTCTTTAAAAAGAATTTTCTTTTAATATTGATATGTTTCCTAAGTTTTACTCTAAGTGTTAATGCTGCTACTAATCCTTATGGTAAATATCAAGATTTATATGGTGTTAAAACTGTAAGGTGTACTTGGTATGCGTGGGAGCAGGCTTATACCAATGCCGGAGTTGCTTTACCTGGATGGGGAAATGCCCAAACTTGGTATAATTCTGCTGCTATGGCTGGTTATTCAGTTGGTAAAGAAGCAAGATCAAATTCGATAGCAGTTTGGTCTAGTAGTGATTCCTATGGACATGTTGCATATGTTGTTTCAGTTGATGAAAGCGGAGAATATATGACTGTTAATGAAGGTGGAATACCTACTGAAGAAAATGAAGGTATTATAATTGGATCCAAGCTTTCAACTAGTGCTTCTAATTTAATTGGTTTTATATATTTGAGTGATGCTCCGAAGAGTTCTGGAGGTAGTACTTCATCATCTAGTAACTCGGAATCTAAAAATAAATCTAGTAATAATAACTTAAGTAGTATGGAAATTGATATAGAAGGTTTTACATTTAATCCAGAAGTTACTGAATATAATTTAGAAGTCCCATATAACATTAAAATAATAAGCATTAAAGCCATTTCTGAGTCCGATAGAGCAGTTGTTACTGGAGCAGGCGAAAAAGCTTTAAAAGTGGGTGAAAACAATTATAGGATAGTTATTACTGCTGAAGATGGAACAACTAAAGAATATAAGATAAGCATTACAAGAAATGCTAAAGTTAGTGATGAAGAAAAAGAAACTGTTATAGAAACCGAAAAAGAAGATAAATTCAATAATAAAATTTTAATAGTAGGTGTATTTATCATTGTAATATTATTTATTTTGGGTATCATATTATTAATTAGGTATAGAAAAAACAAATAAGCAAATAAATTACATTAATGAAAAATTTTTTTGACGAATATAATATTTATATGTATTAATGAATTTTTGTAAATTTGATACAAGAGACATTCTTCTAGTGTAGTTGACATTTATATGAAAATTTGGTATATTTTAGGTGCTTGATAAAGCAAAAAAAGTACATGTTAGTCGCTTCCGGATGGTGCGAGTTATAAATGATTCCGGTCGTAAATGTGAAAACTTTATCATAATAATGATAGAGTTTTCTTTTTTTACCTTATAGAAATTGCTTTAATTAATAAAAAAAACAATTGATGCGCATACATTTGTTTGATATAATTGATTTGTCAACTAAAAGGGGGTGAAGATAATATAGTTGAGATGCTTAATTGCCTAAGTAATAATTGTTAACTTGATAAAAAATTTATAAACAATGGAATAAAATAGTAGGGTGGCGACCATCCGAAGTTGGTCTATGGAGGGCTCAAAGAGTCCAGTGAAGTAGAAATACCTTGTAGTGATGCAAGGATGCCAAACTTGTTTGGCTTTTGTTCCTGATATTGATAAATTAAGGAAATAATACTACAAGAAATTAATTAGCAAATTTTAATAAATAGATAAAACAATATTATCATAAAATTAATTAGGTGATAATATTGTTTTATAATGGTATCCATACACGTATTAGGTATGTATTTTTAATTGTAACCATTGTTTTGGTTATTGCAATTGCTAGAGTATTTTATATTCAAGTGTTTTCTTATAAAAAGTTAAGTAACCTTGCAGAATCTTTATGGAGTAGGGAACTACCAATTTCAGCAGATCGTGGAGAAATAGTTGATCGTAATGGAGTAGTGCTAGCTACTAATATAACTACAACATCTTTAGTAGTTATTCCTAATCAAATTGAAGATAAAGAAGATGCTGCAAAAAAAATTAGTGATATTTTAGGTAGTGATTATGAAGATATGCTTGCTCATTTATCTAAAAAAACGTCGATTGAACGAGTTCACCCCGAAGGAAGACAACTAGATTATGAAACTGCCGAAAAAATCGATGCCTTAAAAATCGATGGCGTTTATCTTGTTAAAGAATCTAAAAGATATTACCCTTATGGGGATTTACTTAGCCATGTTTTAGGATATGTCGGTATTGACAATCAAGGTTTATCTGGTTTAGAACTTTATTATGATGATTATTTAACCGGTGAAGATGGTTCAATAAAATATTTTTCTGATGGTAAAGGTCATAAATTAGAATTAGCTGAAATCTATGAATCTCCAACTAGTGGAATAACTTTAGAACTTACCGTCGATATTGAACTTCAGCAAGCAGTTGAAAATGAACTAGATAATGCAATAGCCAAATATGATGCTGATAGTGCTATAGCAATAGCTATGGATCCAGATACGGGAGAAGTTCTTGCTATGGCTAGTCGTCCAAATTTTGATTCTAATGATTACCAAAATTATTCTACGGAAGTTATCAATCGTAATTTGCCGATTTGGATGACTTTTGAACCCGGATCCACATTTAAAATTATTACATTGTCAGCAGCCCTTGAAGAAGGAATAATTAACCTTTTTGAAGACCGTTATACCGATACTGGAGCTATAACAGTTGATGGTGCGACATTGCATTGTTGGAAACATGGTGGACATGGTGATCAATCCTATTTAGAAGTTGTCGAAAATAGCTGTAACCCCGGATTTGTCAATTTAGGATTAAAGCTTGGAAAAGATACTTTAATGGAATACATTAATAACTATGGATTTGGTACTAAAACCGGTATCGATTTGAATGGGGAAGGTTCGGGTATTTTATTTGATGTTTCCGCAATGGGTAATGTCGAGTTAGCTACTACAGCCTTTGGTCAAGGTATAAGTGTAACTCCTATTCAACAAGTTGTCTAATAAATGATACCCTTACTATTACTAGAGGAATAAATAGTAAATACACTAAAAAATACGATGTGGAGTAT
>CALVVJ010000071.1 GCA_944363835.1 uncultured Bacilli bacterium
AACATAAACTATTTTCTTCTCTTAATTTCCTATATAATTTACTAGTAAGACCACCATTACCAAAAATATAATTAAATACCTGAAAATCTATATGTCTTGCTATATCACTTAAATCAGCAATATTATAAATCATTACTAAATTTGCTTGAATATTTTCTGATGGTTCACATTTAGTAATTGCTTTCTTCCTCATTTTATTATCTACTGGAAGTTCTAAGTTATCGTTATTTATAATCCGATGCTTAAAATATTTTTTTATAAAACTTACCAATTCATCCATATCGATATCCCCGATAACAAAGATATCACAAAGGCATTCTTTAAATAATGTTTTATAAGTTTTATATAATGTTGCTGGGGTAATATTATTTACATCTTCAATCGTTCCCAAAATTGAAAAACTTGTTGGACTATTTTCATCCATTACATCAAAAGCACTCCTCACTGCATATTTAAAAGAATTATCTTTAATGCTTTTGATGTCCCTAATCAATCTTTCTTTAACTATATTAAATTGTTTCAAATCAAATTCTTCATTAACTACATTAGGATTAAGTAACATTTCCATCGGCAACTTAATAACGTTCTCTAAATAATTTTTATCATCGATAAATTTGGGATTAATAAAATCCACTATCATTGTAGCATTTAATACATTCCCTGTTTTAACTGTAACCCCATAAGCACTTGTTTTATAAAGTTCTTCAAATTGCACAATTAAATCCCTTTTCACAGGATAATTTTTAGTAGACCCACTCAACATATCCATCAAAAATGTATAAGCACAAAGTTCTTCCTTTACCACCTTTTTGCGAAACATAATTTCCATATGTGCTGTTTTAAATCGATCTGTCTTAATTGTATGGACATTAAAAGAATTACATTTATACGTTTTATAAACCATTTTACACCTCCTTAATATTATTACCTATTTTTTTATATTTATTATACTCTCTAACACAATAATCATCAGTCATTCCCGCTATATAGTCGATTACAATTCGCTCCCTACTATTATTATTTTTATATTCATCGCTCATATTATTTAAATAAGACTTAATTATATTACTTTCTCCATTATTATTTTCTAAATCTATCATATAACCCTTAAATAAAGTATGAAGTATTACTTCTAATTCTTCTCTTTCTTCCTTTGTATATGCCTTACTATATATATTTTCTGAATTAAATTTCTTTAAATCAACTATTCCTTTATATACTTTATCACTTAACTTAATATAATTCTTTCCTAAACTATTTTCAATTACATCCTTAATTATTGTATTAACAATTTCTCTATTACTACTTCCTAAATGCTTTTTTATACTATCCGGTATATCATCAAAACTAACTATATTAAGTCGCATGGCATCTTCAATATCTCTACCTAAATAAGCTATCAAATCACTAATTCTTACCACACACCCTTCAAGTGTCATTGGTCTTAATTTCTTAATTATACTTTTATCCTGATAACTAGCCTTATACTCTCGTAAAAATTCTTCTTTACTTTTTTTCCTTGGAATATATTCATTTTGTGGAAGTTCTCCATTATGACACATAATCGCATCAAGTGTTTGAAGAGTTATATCTTTACCATTACCATAGTTTTCAATATACATCAAAAGTCTTACACTATGAATATTATGATTAAAATATCCTTCTCCAGAGTCCATACTTATTTTATTAAGTATTTCTTCACCAACATGTCCAAAAGGAGTATGACCTAAATCATGTCCCAAAGCACTTGCTTCAATCAAATCTTCATTTAAACCCAAAGCCCTACCTATGGTTCTGGCAATCTTGCTAACATATTGCACATGAATCATTCTCTTAGTCAAGTGATCATTACTCTTAAAAGAAAATACTTGTGTTTTATCACTATATCTTGTAAAAGCAAGTGTATATATAATTCTATCTATATCCCTAAAAAAAGGTGTTCTAAAATCATTACTTACATCCCGCAAATATATAGCATCACTATCGAATGTTGCATACTTACTTAAATACTTATTATGATTAAGCATATTTTCATTCATAATTACCACCACCATAATCATATCAGTTATTTTTCTAATTGTCCATGATGTCGAATTTTGTCGTACGATTTTTCTTGTATTTTTAATATTTTAACTTTAGAATAAATAACCGTTACCCATAGTGGGAGCGTCTACTTTGCTTTTTGAGTAATTCTTTTTCTCATGGGGTACCTTGGGAGATCAGGGTAAAAGGGGAGTGAGGTCATGAACGATAATGAATTTTATTTAGTAATGATAATTATTATACTCAGTTTAATAGCTGATATAAAGGAAAAAAGACGCTAAAATAGCGTCTACACCAAAGTAGATGCTACCCACCACTATGGGTAACACTTACATATATAATATACCAAATTACATAAATTTATTCAAGTATTTTTATCACACTTTCCCTTATTACATTGTAGGTTTGTCAAACATATGTGACAACGTATATGGTTGGCAAACCTACACTGTGTGTTTCAATTCCTTATAGAGTGACTATATGCCGAGAAAACGTAAAATATTAGGCAGGTTGTGATACACTTTTTTGTGATATGCAGTATTGTTACTGCCTTTCTGCAATCTAATCACAACCTGGGTTCCTGATATTTTACGGCAAATTGGAATATGTCACGGATCTATTTGAAACACACATTTTATCACACTTTCCCTTATTACATACTTATAATAATTATTATTACTACACTCAATTACTTTAATATTACATTTCCTATCCACTATAACATAATTAATATCCTTACATTTAATATACTTAATTAACTCCTTATCTATCCCATAACTAATATTATTATCAAATACTATTACATAATCCTTATAAATTCTTTTAAAAAACCAATACTTATTCTTCATAAATACTTATCTATTATCCTACTTACTTTAAGATTATTTGCATACTTAAATCCATATTTATAATTCATAATAATACAAAATGCTTTATAATAACCTAGTTTATTATTATTTACTAAATACCTTACTTCCTTAACCTTCTTCTTAATTTTCTCCCTATTACATTTTCTAAGCGTGATAATCAATTTATCATCTATTACTTTAAATACATATCCTAAAAAGTTAAATCCACCTTTAGAACTAACTATATTACTTTTATTCTTATTAATATCTAACTTATATTCTATTTTTAATTTATCAATAATTACCCTCTTACATTCTTCTAAATACTTTTTATCTTCACTCATTATTACAAAGTCATCCATATACCTCACATAATACTTCAAATGTAAATTATGTATTATATAGTAATCTAACTTACTTAAATAATATATCGCTAAAAACTGACTAGTCATATTACCTATTGGAATACCTTTACCATATTCATATAATGGTATATCTCTACTACCCTTAATATTATTTATTCTTACATTAATATACTCTCTATTAGTACTATCTATGATACTTTTAATTAATTCATATTCTCTACCATCTAATTTATCAGCTAACATATTTAATAATACTTTATGATCAATATTATAAAAATACTTACTTATATCAAGTTTAAGTATATAAAACTTCTTACATCTACTTTTTAACTTAATCAAACATTTCTTAACTAACCTAATTCCATAATCAGTTCCCATATTCTTTCTAGTTGCAACATTTCTATCATCTAAATACTTAGTTAATTTATTTTCTAATATATACTTAGTTACATAATGATTAATTATTTTATCTCTAATACTTAATGACATTACTAATCGACACTTAGGTTCATATATTAAAAATATATTATATTTATCGTGTCCAACATTACCACTTTCTAACATTCTTTTAATATTACTAATATTTTGCATTTTATTTACATCAAAATTATATAATTTTCTCTTATTCTTAACATTCTTACTTATTTCTTTATCATAAATACTTAATAAATTACTAATAGTTATATTATCCATTACTACACCACTTATATAACATCTTATTAATTTTAAGTAATTCATTACTTTTATTTATTACTTGTTTTTCACTAATATACTTTAATTTATATGCTCTTTCTAAATAAAAATCTATCTTATTTATTTTAACAATTGCTTTAATTTGATAATTATGTTTAACATCTTTATTTACTTCATAATTAGCCATTATTATAAGTTCTAATACTTCTAATAAGTCATTATATATCATATTCCTACTTATTATATCTTTCTTGGGAAAAGTCATTATAATAGCCTCTATACTAATAATAAATTTCTTAAGATACTTTATTATTAAAAACTTATCATTCATTTATAAACTTATCCTCTAGTTCTTCAATAGAACAGTTACTTACTTTATCAATTATCCTATTTACTCTTTTTTCCATATCATACTTACTTAAAGCTATCTTTAATACTTCATTATATTTCTTACTTATTCCATCATCTTTTTCTATTAATACATCTTTATCATATATTAAAAAAGGAATTTCCATTTTACGTAATCTACCTATAACTTTGTTATAAGCACTTACAGGAAATCCTACTGAATTTTTATATTCTAGATATTTATAGCCAAGTAAATAATGGATAATTATTCCATCATCACCAAAGGCATTATAAAATTTACCATTTTTATATAATTTTAAATATTTCTTCATTTTGCTTATCCTTTCTTAAATTAATATAGTGTATAGGAAGTGTACGTATACACTTCCATCTATATTTCTTATTTAGGGGTTCCCAAGGATAATCTTTGTCCTTAACCTCATCCTTCATAAAACCTTAATCTTATAACTCTAGAACTGTTAAGGACTCTGGCGAACAGCATTCGCATTGTTCACATTGTCGTTATTCACGTTACCACAGTTGTTGGAATTCACAATAAACGCATTATCGGTATTGTCTGTATTACGGGAAATTTATCACAAGATTACCCTATAAAAATAAGCAAAAAACTTTTAATTTGACATTTTATATTTTCCTGCTATCCCTCTCCTTAACGGAGAGACTAGGCAGAATCCACTATCTTTTCATCAATCTATTTTATCAACCTTTATCACTCGTAGCAAAAAGTATGCCCCGCTTGCCTCACACCGTACGGCGTGTAGACAAGCATTTGCTTAGCCAAGATTCAAAACAAATGGATCAGTACTTGTTCCTGTACCGCTGGAAATTGTAGCTGTGGATGTCAGACTAAAGGACGGGCGAACAGCACGCGTACTGTACACATAGGCATTAAACACGCCACCACCGCCGAAGGAACCCACAAGAAACGCATTAGCGGTAATGCCTGTAACACGGGAAAGTAACCATTCATAATCACCTAAATATAGCCAATTATCTGTTCCATAGTTTTCGCCATCAGGATATGCTAATGCTGTTGTCCATTTTTCTGGACTTGCTCCATATCCATAATCTGATACATACATTAATCCTATTTTCATTGTTTCTTCATATCCACTTTGTCCTGTT
>CALVVJ010000072.1 GCA_944363835.1 uncultured Bacilli bacterium
ATATTAAGAAAACTCCCCACCAGATTTCGATGAAGAGTTATTTTAGCTCCCCACTAGATTTCGAAGAGCCAAAAAAAGCGCTGAAAATAGCGCTCTAGCATTTATGCAATACTTAAGTTAAAATCCCCCACCACTGCGGCCGCCGCCACCAAAGCCTCCGCCAGAGGAAAAGCCTCCGCCAAAACCACCACCGCTACTCATGCTAGATGTGGCATTAGCTCGGTTGATGGCAACTTGGGAAGAATTAATTGCTTGGTGCATCGATGAAGTAATTAGATTAGCAATATGAATATTAGTTATATAATTTAATGTAAAGTAATCAATATCAGTTGTTCCAAATTCATTAATTTTAACATTCATAGCTTTTTCTACTTTATCAGCAAGACCAAAGACAGTGGCATAAACTAAATACCTTTCCCATAAAACTATTTCTGGTAAATCTTTGACGCTAAAATTACCAAAGTCGTTTAAAAAGTTTTTGAAAGCTTGCCATCTTGCGTAATGTTCAATACCTTTTTGCGTCTTTTTACTAAATGATAAAACATATATTAAGAAGAATATAGCAAATAGAACGGTAATTACTCCTGGGATAAATTCAATGTTATAACCAATTATGAAAGTCATAAGTAGAATAGATATGATAAGTAAGATGATTGGTATTACGACATACTTTTTCTTAGTTTCAAAAAACTCTTGAGCTTCACCATCTTTAATAACCATAGTTTTCCAGTTGGTATAAGTATTCATAAAAGTTTGGCAAGTTTTAGGACTACTTGCATATTTTTTTAATGTTGTTGTTGTAAAACTTGCCGTTTTTTTAGCAACATTATTAAATAAGAAATCTACTAAGGCATTTTCCGTATCATTAAGTTTATCACGAGTTACTAAAGTAAATCTGTATTCATTTTTTACTTCAGGTACTGCTTCCACTTTAATATTTTTCTTATAAACTAAATTCATAATAGAAGCACTCAAAGCATTTTCAGTTATATTTTTATGCATCAAATAATCCACTACTTCAACATTGTAATCATCGATAAAATCGCGATTATATTTCAATTTAAACAAAGGTTTTCTTTCTTTATCATACTTAATATAGATATATATACCCGATGATACTAAAGCAACATAAAAAATAATGGTTCCTATTAAAGCAGTATAGTATTTAGCTTTAATATCTTTTCTTAGGGCATTAGCTTCTTCAGCTCGAGCTTTTTCTTCATCGATTATTTCATCAAATGTTTGAGCACTATATTTAGTTAGATTTCTTACTAAAGAATCATCAAAAGTAATACGAACATCTAATATTCCATTTTCTTCTAATTCAGAAATAGAAGCCAAAACAATATTATTAGTGCTGCTGTTTATAGCATTTATTTCTCCAGATAACGGACCATGGGCCCAAAAGCGGAAATAATCACTATCATCTAAACCTGGTAAAGTAATACGAACATTTAAATCTTTAATGGCATCTGATAGATCTCCACTAAAGAAATTCCAATAAAATTCTGCAAAACCACGGTGTTCTGTAACTATATCCTCGATAGTATAATCAAGCCGAAAAACATACTTTTCGTGGTCTATAGGATGATACATATCTATACTATAGCCGTCCATTACAGAGTCCACTGTATATAAGTTTTCTTCACCAGCACTGGCTGAAGTAACTAGATTATATTCAGTAAATTTATCATCAAATGTATCAAAAGATATAGCAGTTGCTTCTAAGCCGGATACTTTAATGTTACTTATATCACTTGCTCGTAAAGAACTTTTACTACTTGTATAAAAAAGATTCATTTCATAACCATTAAGGGTACCATCAACTAAAAAAATTTCTGATACTTCGGCATCACCATTTTCTAAAATATTAACATCAATGTAGTAGCCGTTGATAATATAATTAACTTCGCTAGCCATAGTAATTATTGGTAGCATTAAAAATAACAATAAACTAAATATTAACTTTTTCATTTTCACACCCTATTTTAAAAAAAGACGTTGGCACGTCTTTAAAATTTAACTTTAACGTTTTCTCTTTCAGCATCTGCAACTTCAAAGAAAGTTTCTTGCTTAAACTTAAATATTGAAGCAACGATATTACTTGGCACCATTTCAATCTTATTATTATACATTAATACTGTATCATTATAAAATTGTCTAGCACTAGCAATTTTACTTTCAGTTTCTGTAAGTTCTGTTTGCAAATGTTGAAAATTAGTGTTAGCCTTTAAATCTGGATAACTTTCAGCAAGAGCAAATAACTTAGAAATAGCTTGTTCTAATTCTCCATCAGCTTTCATTTGACCTTCAGGAGTAGTTGCAGAAACATAAGTATTTCGAGCCTTAATTACAGATTCTAAAGTTTCAGATTCATGTTTAGTATAGCCTTTAACAGTTTCTACTAAGTTAGGAATTAAATCAAATCTTCTTTTTAGTTGGACATCAATTTGAGCCCATTGGTCTTTTACTCTATTGCGTAAATCTACCAATCTATTATAAGTTGAAATAACCCAAACTATTAATAATATAACTATTAAAACTATTACACCAACAATAATCCATGTCGTCATTTATCTCATCCTCCTAAAAATATTTTATCATATTTTATTATTTTATAAAACTATTTTTATCATCTTTACATTATATTATATTCTTAATGGATTAAAATCTATTTCTAAATAGTTGTCTTTATTACTTGCAAATATATTATCGATATCTCTTAAGGTATCCATTAATTTATCATCAAATTTATATTTAATTATTATTTGCATACGATATTCATTGTTAAATTTAAATACTGCTGCAGTAGTAGGTCCTAAAATAATCGTATCCTTATTCAGATTATCTACTAAATATTTCTTTACTTTTTGAGAATTTTCGATAGTTTTTTCATAGATTTTGCCAATTACTTTAATACTTATTAAATAATAATATGGAGGATACTTTAGATTCTTTCGAAAGTTCATTTCTTGCAAATAGAATTTATCATAATTGTTTTCTTTGACACATTCGATAACATAGTGATTAGGATTAAATGTCTGAATTACCACTTCACCAGGCATATCACTTCTACCAGCTCGTCCGGCGACTTGACTTAACAAGGAATATGTTACTTCACTACTCCGATAGTCAGGGATATTTAGGGAAGCATCGGCGTTAATTACTCCGACAAGGGTTACTTTAGGAAAATCGAGTCCTTTACTAATCATTTGCGTTCCCAAAAGGATATCATATTTATATTTTTTAAAATCACCAATAATGCGTTCATGCATGCCTTTATTTCTTGTGGTATCTTGATCCATTCTTATAACTCTAGCGCTCGGAAACATCTCTTTTATTTTTTCTTCAAGTTTTTCAGTCCCTAAGCCATAATAATTTAGGCTTTCTTCATGACATTTAGGACAAACATTATCTTTTATTTTTTTATAACCACAATAATGACATACTAAATTATTAGTTGTTTTATGATAAGTAAGGGTTATATCACAGTTATGACATTTATAAGTGTAACCACAGTTACTACAAGTAATATATGTAGAAAAACCACGGCGATTTAGCAATAGAATTATTTGCTCTTTTCTTGCTAATTTTTCTTTAATTTTATTTTGTAAAAAATCACTAAATATCATATTGCGTTTTTTCATTTCACTTTCCATATCTATTACATGGATAAATGGTAGCTTAGCATTACCTACGCGATTACGCAATCTAAGTAACTTATATACACCTTTATCAGCTCGAGCTTTACTTTCTAAAGTTGGAGTGGCACTACCAAGAATAACTGGAATATTATTGTATTTGCCACGATATATGGCTATATCTCTAGCGTGATACCGCGGATTATTATCTTGCTTATAACTACTACTATCTTCTTCATCGATGATTATTATACCTAAGTTTTTCAAAGGAACAAAAACAGCACTGCGAGTTCCAACGACAACATGAACTTCTCCGCGTAATATTTTTAAGTATTCATCATATTTTTCCCCTTCTGATAAAGATGAATGAAAAATAGCAACATCACTTCCAAATGATTCATAAAATCTTTTAGCTATTTGAGTAGTTAGGCCTATTTCTGGAACTAACATGATGGCTGTTTTACCATCTCGAATGCATTTTTCAATCCATTTAATGTAAATTTCAGTTTTGCCACTTCCCGTAACACCATATAATAAATAAGTATCATGTTTTTTAAAATCGAGGCTTTTATAAACACTTTCTTGTTCTTTAGTAAGGGTCTTTTTAATTACATTGATATTATCATTGTTAATACGATATTTGCTCACTTTTTCAATACTCACAATACCGTTTTCTTCTAGAGCTTTGAATATTTCACTTGATACTTCTTTTTTATTTAACTTACCCTCTTCTAAAATGTTATTTATGGTTTTAATTTGAGCTATTCTTCTTGGATATTTGCAAATATATTCCATTGCTTTTAATTTGTCAGTTAATACTAAATATTCATCATATAGATTATAATTGTGCTCTTGTTTTTTAATTTTTAATGATGATGGGAGCATTGTTTGATAAGCAGTTATTAAAGAACATAAAGTTATTTTTGACAAATATGCTCCTACATCCATAAGTTCTTTATTTAATACCAATTCAGTATTATCAATTTTAATTATTTCTTTGGCTTCAAACCCAGTATTATTACTATTTTGTAGTTCTATAACAAATCCTAATACTTGCTGAGTTCCAAAAGGAACATATACTTTCATCCCTACTTTGATTTTATCTTTTAACTCATCGGGTATTCTATAAATAAATGTCTTATTTAGAGCTTTAACACCATATTCTATTATTACATTTGCATACATAATCTTACCTCAATTTTCTTGCATTTTTATTTTAACATTAAAGTACTTTGACTACAAGCATATATTCAATAACAAATTTGTTCTTTTTCTTGACTATTAATATACCTATAGTTTTATTGTGATAACTTTTCTTAATATTGTTTTCAACGTATCCTACATAAAACTCTAATTGACCTATATCCTGAGGTTTTGATTCCTTTGTTTTAACTTCAACAACAATATAAGCATTAAGTTCAGTATTAAAGAATAGCAAATCAATATAATTATAAGAGTTGCCTATTTTTATTTTATATTCATGACCAACTAGAGCAAAACCAGTACCTAATTCTAAAAATTTATTTTCAAGTAAAGAGATAATATATTTATGGATGGCTTTTTCATTTACTTCATTTGTATTTTTTCAATCTTTAAAATAATAGGATCCTTTATCATATCTTCAATTGTTAATGGAGTATTGACATCATTAATTAATTCAATATTTTCTTTATCAGCATAAGATAATCTATCAAATGCTTTATTCTTTATTTCTTTTCTTAAGTCTCGGACCGATAA
>CALVVJ010000073.1 GCA_944363835.1 uncultured Bacilli bacterium
AGTTTATAGAAAAACTTTCTTTAGCTAATCCTGCCATTGCTTTTACTTTGACTAATAATGACCGTATTGTCGTAAAAACTAGTGGCAGTAAAAATTTGCTTAAAACGATTCATGAAATATATGGTCTTAATGTTTCTAGCAATATGTTAGAAATAAAAGCGAGTAGTGATGATTTTGAAATTACAGGTTTTGTAGGTAAACCAGGAATTCTTAAGAAAAACCGCAATCATTTTAATACTTTTGTTAATGGTAGAATTGTCCGCAATAATGAAATAAATAGAGCTATAAATGATGCTTACAACACTTATAAACATGAAGGATTTTATCCCATAGTTGTGCTAAATATTGCTACTGACCCCACGTTAGTCGATGTCAATATTCATCCAACTAAACAAGATATAAAGATGAGTAAGATGGATGAACTTACTTCTTTACTATACAAAACTATTAAAGAAGCGTTATATAATAATTTGTTAATTCCTAATGCTATACTTGATGAAGATTTAAATGAAGTAAAAGATAACTTCATTGCTCCGGAAATTTATGATGCTAATACAAAAGTAACGGAAGTTGTTCAAACGACTTTTGATTTTGCCGAACCTTCCAAACCTTCAGAAAATATTATTAAAAATGAATCATTTAAAAGCCTTAAGTTATATCCAGTAGGGCAAGTCCATGGCACATATATTATTGCTGAAAATGAAGATGGTATGTTTATTTTAGACCAACACGCTGCTCATGAACGGGTTAATTATGAAATGATTAAGAAAAAATTTCACGACGAAGTACCAACTTATACTAATATGCTAGTGCCAATGTCCATTGAACTCACGGCCAGCGATTATGAAGCATTCATGGAAAATAAAAGCGTCTTAGAAGAATTGGGCTTTAAAATTGAAGAGTTTGGTATTAATACTATTTTAATTAAAGCTCATCCTACTTGGTTAACTAAAAATTTTGAAGGCGATAATCTTCGAACTATCGTTGATTTAGTTATAACAAATGCTAAGAACTTCAATAAAGATCGTTTTTTAGATAGTTTAGCAAAAATGGTATCATGTAAAATGAGCGTTAAAGCCAATGAACACTTGAGTTTAGTTCAAATGGAAAGTTTATTAGATGATTTGGTCAAATGTGATAATCCTTATAATTGTTGTCATGGAAGACCATCGATTATGAAATTTACTAATTATGAATTAGAAAAAATGTTTAAAAGGGTGATGTAGAGTGCTACCAGAAAAAAGAAAAAGTTTAATTATTCTCATAATATCGATAATTGCGATAATTTTAGTAATAATAATCATGTATAATTTTGCTAAATTTATGCGTGGAGCCGGAGAAACTGAAGAAAAAGTATTTGATGATCCATATCCTAATACATATACCTATTATGGTTTTATTACTGATGAAGATGGTAACTATCAATTAATGGGCTTAGATTCTGAATTTAATGAAACATTGTTAGGCCTTAGATCATTTTACAATATGAGTAATCTTTATTACTATAACAATCATTTAGTAATGTATTCTGATGCTATTAATCAAATAAATTATAATGCTACTGAAGAAAATTATTTTCTTTATGAACTAAATCCTTTTTATAGCAATGCTACCGATGTTTTAATTACTCCAGCATACTATGTTTTTTATACAGAAGATACTTTAGAGTATTGTCCATCAGCTGATTGTAATCGAGCAGTTATTACAGATTCCTTACTTAAACCGGAAGTTTTTTCCATCGATAATAAGGTTTTTTATCAATTGCAAGATGGTGTCTATGAATTTGATTTAGAAACACTTGAGAGTAGAAGAATCGTCTTAAATGAAACACATGAAATAACATTACTTACAGTCTCTGGCAAATATTTGGTATTCATAGTTGATGATATCTATTGGGTATATAATTCTAGTTCTAAAGTAGCAACTTCTTTAGAAGATCGTATCCCAGAAGAAGACTATACTTTCATTAGTTTGCAAAATGATTATTTTATTTACCAAATAATTGGTGAAAATGGTAATTACAATTTAAAAAAGTATTCTTTACGTATTAATAGTCCTTTAAAAACTAACTATGATATTGGTAAAGAAGAGATAACTAACAGTATAGTAATCGCTGATAACCTATTATATGCCGAATTAGTTGGTGATGATACCTTAAGATATGTTATAATAGATATTGATGAACAAAAAGTAGTAAAAGAACTAGAAAATTCTTATACTGTTTTAATAGGAGTGGAATAACATGCATTATATTAATTTGAACTTATTACCAATTACTTTGGATGAAGATATAACTTTTCCTGAAAGTTATTACGAAAATACTTCTATCAAGAAAATGGACAATTTCCACGTTACTGGTGTAATAAAATATAATTTGTCGGAAGAAGTAGAAATTTCGCTACATGTTACTGGCAATATTTATCTAGAAGATGCTATAACTTTAGAAGAAGTTCTTTATCCAATTGCTATCGATATCGATGAAAATTTAAGCGATTTAGATGGTGAAAATGACAAATTCTTTGAAAAAAGTAAAAATACACTTGATAAACTTGAATTTTTATGGGAAAATATTGTATTGGAAGTTCCCATTAGTTTTACAAAACATTCTGGTAAGACTATGACTGGCAAAGGATGGGAATTAAATAGTAATAATGAAGAGGAAGAAATAGATCCTCGACTTTCTAAGTTAAATGATTTATTTAAAGGTGGTGAATAAATATGGCAGTTCCTTTTAGAAGAACTAGTAAGACTAAAAAAAGAATGCGTCGTACTCATTTAAAGAAAAGCGTTGGAGCTCTTACAACTTGCCCAAAATGTGGAGCAACTTTAAGACCTCACAGAGCATGTACTAAATGTGGCTACTACAATGGTAAAGAAGTAATCGCCGTTGCTGAAAAAGAAGAAAATTAGTTCATTAATTGGCCGTTTGCAAAAACGGCTTTTTTCTTCTTGAAAAATAATATCTATTGTGATAATATATAATAGAAAGGGATTAAGAATTATGGATGGAAAAAGTACAGAAACATTAAAACTATTAACTGAAAATGGTCTTTATATCGAAAGGTCTGCTGATTTTATCAAAGCCGCAGCTAATGCTGATGTGCCAGAAGTTGTAAATCGTATAATTGAATTACAAAAGAAAATTAATAGCAGCGCTAATATAGTTGAATTTGCTAAAAGTATTCTTGGTAAATTAACAGATTTAGAAAGTATTGTCAATTTAGATGATTATGCTAGATTATCTGATACTAATAAAATGGCTAAGTTCAATAATAGTTTAAAACTAATGCGTAATTATTTTGCTAAAGTTCAAAGTTTCATTCGTGCAGAAGAAGACATGGTATTTCAAAGACAAAACATGTATGATTCTATGCGTAAAATTTATGAACTAGATAAAAAGAAAGATTTAGATGCCGCAACAAGAACTAGCGAAACACTAAGATTATATGAAGAAAAGAAAGCTTGTGAAAATGCTTACAATAAAGCTTATCAAACATTTGTTGATCAAAGAAAAGCTTATAATGAATCAGTTCGTGGTTTTAGTTTAGTAGATTTTAAAAATGAATTATTAGTTGCTATAAATGCAATTCAAGATGATTGCAAGGATTTAGCGCTTTCTCCTGAAAGCAAGGAAAAACTTCAAGTTGTTATCGGGGATATTCGTAATGAAGTAGCATATTATGGTTTAGAAAGCATGCGAAGTAAGACAGAATTTGACTCTCTATGCAAGCGTTTTGGTATTACTAGCACTAGTGAAAAAAAGGTTGCTGAAGTAAAAACAACTCAAGAAGAATTAGAACCTAAAAAACCAGAACCAAAAGATGAGCTTAAAAACGGAATTCAAACAACATATGCTAAATTGCAAGAATTAAATCCTACTGTAGAATTTAATATGGCTGAAGCTCCAGAAAATCCTAAATACGATGCTCGTATTGAAGCATCTGTACCATTAAATGATTTAAAATTACCTGAAGGATTTTACTGTATGAGCAATGGTATTTCCAATAAATATAGTAGCAGTGAACAACCTGTTATTATTGAAGTTGGCACATTGGCTAAGAAAGAAGAGTTAGACCCGACTCCAACTAAACAAGTTGAACAAAACGAAACATTAGAAAGCGAAAAACCAACTAATGAACAAAGTTTATATAATAAAGCTCAATCGATCATTGATAAGTTTAGAAACAAAGGTCGTGTTGAAGGTGGTAAGAAATATCGGGTAACTAAGAGTAGAAATGCTCTAATTGGTTCTTATCCAAAATCAATCTTAACATTCGGTGGTCTTGGGGCTGTATATGGTCTTATATCAACTACACCAATTCTACCAGTAACTGCTATTTGTGCTGGAATTGGTGCTGGGGCAACTGCTTTATATCACAAACTTACTAAAAATACTGATGAAAGAGTAGAAGAATTAGAAATTCCAGAAGACGAAATGACACCAGAAAAAGAATCATTTATTGCCCAAAAATGGAAAAGCATTTGTAATAAATTTACTGAAATTTATAAAGGACGTAAAGAAGGTACTATAAAAACTAAAGAAAAAGATGTTAGCAGTATCTTTGATGGTGCCGATGAAGAAATTGAAGAAAAAAGAAGAAAAGATATCGCACGTTTACAAGCACAAGATAGTTTAGAAAGTTTAGATGCTGAAATGCAACAAACTTTGGATGCTTATCACTCATCACAAGAAAGCATTTTAGAAGAAACTCCAAGTCGGAGTGGGAGGTAAAAGATGAAGGTTGACACTGTGATTACATTAGAAAACGACATTAATTGCTTACTTCTTGAAAAAGCTAATTACGAAAATGATAACTATTTTCTATCAGTAGTATTAGATGAATATGAAGAACCAAGCGATGAATATGTAGTTTTAAAAGAAATTGTTGAAGATAATCAAAATTATGTAATGCGTGTAATGGATGAATCCGTTCTTGCTGAATTATTAAAATTATTTACAAAATCCTTTGGTGAAAAAGTTGCTAATTTACCGGATTTTGATGATGCCGCCTAGGGTGGCATTTTTTTATAGAAAATTGCTTTAATTAATAAAAAACAATTGACACACATACATTTGTTTGATATGATTAATTTATCAACTAAGGGGAGGTGAAAAAATATAGTTGAGATACTTAATTGTTTAAGTAATAATTGTTAACTTGATAAAAAATTTATAAACAATAGAAT
>CALVVJ010000074.1 GCA_944363835.1 uncultured Bacilli bacterium
CTTTTACCAACATTAGGTCTTCCAATTATCGCAATATTTATTCCTTCTTTAATAATGCGACCATTTCTAGCGCCATCTACTAAACTTTTTAATTCTTTTGTTATATCTGTTAAATATTCATCCATTAAATCATGAGTTACTTGCACTTCATCTTGATATTCTGGATAATCAATATTTACTTCAATATTAGCAAGTATTTTTACTATTTTTTCTCTTATATTTCTAATCTTTTTAGTTAAAATTCCGTCGACATTATTGATAGCTAAAGTTCTAGCAGCATCGGTTTTAGCAACGATTAAATCATTTACGGATTCTGCTTCCAAAAGGTTGATGCGACCATTTAAAAATGCTCGTTTGGTAAATTCACCAGGTTCTGCTAGTCGGCATCCACAAGATAATAATATTTCCAACACTTTTTCTGTCGTAGATTTACCACCATGGCAATTAATTTCAACAGTATCTTCAGTTGTATAAGTCTTAGGTCCACGCATTAGCATTACTAAAACCTCATCAATTACTTCATTATTATATTTAATATGTCCATAATGAATTGTATGGGTTTCTTTGTTAGTTATATTACCATCGAATATGCTATCTACTATTTTTACTGCATCAGGTCCAGTAACACGAACTATCGAAATAGCACCGATACCAATAGATGTTGATATTGCACAAATTGTATCTTCCATAATAAAAATACTTCCTTTCAACGGAAGTATTATAGCATAAATTAGGCAATTCTAAAAGGGTCAGATTGTGTGCCGGAGCCGGAGATGTATTGAACATCGGAGTTTAGGTAAAAGGTAGGTCTAATAACCAAATTACTAGAAACATAGAAATTAAAAGCCCTACCGCTTTCAATATTCCATGTTGATTCATCATCGCTTGTTGGTGGAGCAATAGCTAAAAAGTCAGCATAATACTTTTTTTGTAAATCATTACTTATTTCACTGCTAGAATTATCATTACTATATCTTGTAATTGTCCATTCACTAGATTCCAAATACAGCCAATTTGCAGTTGATGCGGTATCATAATTAAACAAATGTGTTTCCCAATAAATAGGGTCCGCCCCATATCCATAATCACTTATATACATTAATCCTACTTTCATTGTTTCCTCATAGCCATGTTGACTTTCGCCAAGTTCTTCATTAAATACTTCTTTGCGAGTACCATCATTTGTAGTACCTCCAACTTGCCATGCTGTTTCTGCTATTAGATTTTGCCATTCACTTCCTAATGTATTATAATATGTTGTATTTAATGTTATATATATCTCTGGTTTTGTTGTTCCATCCCAAGTATTAACTCCACTTGATGCCCATGCATAATTTCCATAACTTGTTGCTTTTATTAATTTGATTTGATTATTGAATACTCCGATTATTCTATATTGATTATCTTCATTTTGACAATCTGCTCCTGTTGCTCCAAAGCATACATAATTATTGGGGTTTGCTCCACTATATCTATATGAATAATCACCTGCTTCTTGATCAGCATTTGTATAACTTCCCACTCCATCATGATAATATAAATCATTAACACCATCAGTTCCAGTATATACGTTATTTATTATATAACTTGCTAAAGTTCCTGGCTCTTTATCAAAATACACAAAGCACTTATCGCTAATATTTGTTTGTAATAATACTTTCTTATTTTCATCATCCCAGCTAAGTTTACTCCCATTTTCACATTTTGATAATGTTTCATTAAATGTATATCCCTCCTGTGGCCATGTTGTATCACTTGATACTTGATACTCCCCACTACCAGCCTCAGTTTCATACATCATTGTTAGTGCATTAGAATTAGTGATTTTTTCTTTAAAACTATTTTCATTACATATAACAGCTTTATCTGCATTATTTTGCATTAGCAAAATTACTATAATTGTTATTAATACTGATATTATTGCAATTAAAATAATATTATATTTTTTTGTAAATTTTGTTGTACTCACTTACTATCACCATAATAAAAATAACATAATTTTATATATTTTGCAATATAATTTGCATAACTTATGTTATGTATATTTGAGATACATTTTATATTATGATGTTCTTGGAGGTAAAACTATGACTTTTATTTTAAGAGAAGATAGAAAGGAAACAGAAAATAAATGTGTTAGATTTCCCATTCCATTAATTGAAGAAATAGAAAAATTTATTGAAAAGAAAGATGTAACTTTTTCTGGTTTTGTATTACAAGCATGTAGATATGCTTTAGATAATGTTGAAGAAAAAGAAGAAAGTAAAGATAAAAAATAATTGATTAAATATATAAATTGTATTATATACTTAATCAATTGAAGGCTTTATGATAAATATTGATAAACTTGCTATTATGGCTAATAGAAAAGAAGATGAAAATCTTAGATTTAGAACTTATTTAAAAGGACATGCTGATCCTTATATATTAGATAAACAATTTAAAGAGTTACATGAAAAATATTTTAAAATATATAATTGTAAAGATTGTAGGAATTGTTGCAAGAAATTAAATACATCTATGACTGAGGAAGAATTAGATACTATATGTAATAAATTGAATTTAGATAAAGAATAATTGATAAGTAATGAATTAGACATAAATACTAGTGGTAAATATTCATTTAAATGTAATAGATGTAAGTTTTTAGATGATGATAATAACTGTTTAGCAGAAAATTGTTTGCCAGAATCTTGTAGGGATTATCCTTATACCAATAAGAGCGAAAGATTATTTAGTTTATATGGTATTATTAGTAATGCTAGTATTTGTCCGGTTGTATATGAAATACTAGAAGAATTAAAGAAAATATATCATTTTAAAAGATAGATAACGGATAATTATTTACCTTTTTCATTTACTAAAATTGTGTGTTCACACACTTTTAGTAAATGAAAGAAATCTTTATTTATTACTATAGCCACGATATAATTCATTGTATGGTAATTGACAAATCTAATGATATTTAACTTTTTTTCATTAGATTTGTCAATTAGATGTTGATAATTTATATGAGCTATGGTATTTTTATATAAAGTTCGTACTCCAGTTCGCTTAGGGCGTTAGTCTAGGAAAATTTTGTATTAGACACTGAAGAAGAACTTTTTTTTATTTAAGTTTATTAATCTAAAAAAATATTAACATCATATAATATTTCATCTATGCGATTTATAATATCATCTACATAATATATACTTTTACAATCTTTTATTATGCCATATTCATCTCTAGGAATATTTATATCTTCTAATAATTCTTGTTGAGTATATATATTACCATTAGATAAATGTTTAATATCATTATCATAGCCTTTATATAAATCTCTTCTCCAAGATTTTAGTTCTTCTAAAGCACTTAGTAGTTTATATTTATTTACTACTAAATTCATCTCATTTAAATCATCAGTTTCAAATATATATTTATTATTCATAAGTATTTTCTCCATTTCGTGTATATTTCAAAGTGCAATTTTTGCACTTTAAAATTTGCACTTTGCACTTTGAAAATAAATTAGCCTATAGTAAAATTATATTTTTATTAAATTAAGTCATTTACAATATCATCAATGGCTTTTATGGTATCTTCAAAAGTAATATCTTTAGCATATTTATGCTTTCTAGAGTACGATTTCCATCTTGTTCTTAAAATTAAACTATTATTTATTACTGCTAATCCTTTTAAAGGGTCTATATTAAAATTACGATAATTAAAAGTATTTTTAATGGCATTTAGTAAATTGTTTTTGTTCATTTTATCCCAATATAATGTATAAATTAAATATACGTCATAATAATCTTTCATTCTGCTACCAGTTTCTAATTTACTAAATATTGATTCTAATTTTTCTGCTAAAATTGTTTCAATGTTATAAGCCCAAATTTTAATTTTTTCTTCACCCAATAATGAATTATAATTGAATGTTATTGCACTGGGAGTAATCGGATCACCAGTTGCTATATCAAATTTTAGTAATTCTTTTATATTTTCATATTTAAATGTTAAATGTACTCTAAATCCCCCATATTCATCTTCTTCTCTTATGTTAGTAATATCATTAAATTCAAATATTACATTATCATTTAAATCAATATTTATAATTTCACTAATTGTTTTTATAATATTTTCTTTTGTTAAATCAAAATTGTTTAGTGCTGAATCAATATCCATTGTACTTCTATTTTCTAAGCCAAAAAATTTACTTAATAAGAATCCTCCTTTAATTATAAAATTATCCGCATAATTACTTTTTGAAAGTCTTAAAATAAATCTATCAAAAGCATAAAATTTTAATAGAATGTTAAATTCAATATTTTTTTCTTTGGCGATATTTTTCAATTTATCTTTTATTTGCATACTATTCATTGTACATCCCCACAAATTCCATTACTTCTTTATTTATTCCCATAATCTTAGAATATTCAGATAGTTTTATTAAATCTTTATTTTTATCCTTTAGATACATTTTTACTGATTTTTTTACTTGTTCTAAGTCTAATTTATTTTTATATTTTATAATGTCACATATACATCTCTCACGTTCATAGGCTTTAACTTTATGGCCATATGGTGTTTCTACTTCAGTTAAACCTAAATATAGAAATTCCTTTTTACATCTAATTATATTATGATTTTTATTTATTTTATCTACATGATAATTATTATCCATTGTTAAATCAAAATTATATGGAATTATTTCAGTTAATCCATAAAAATATAAAGCAGTAAATCTAGAAAAAATTACTTTAGGATATCTTAATTGAAATGTAAAAAAAGAATCTTCTAATGTTTTACTAGAAATATAAATTCCCCTATTAACTTTTTCTATCAGGTGTTTATCTAGCATTATTTTTAAATACATTCTATGAATTCCCAAATCAGTCAAGATTTTAGAAGTTATGTATCCGCCATTTATTTTAATAAGATTTTCAATTATTTCTATATTATTTTCTGTTTGAAATTCATTAATTTTTTTTAAGTCCATAAATACCCCTCTTCTTTGACAAGTACACCGTAATTATATAAAAATATGGTTTATTTGTCAAGATATAATAAAAAAAAGAAGCATATTGCTTCCCTATTCTGGTTTAATGGCTCTTCGAAATCTAGTGGGGAGCTAAAATTAATTTTTTCTAATTAAACACTAAGAAAAACAAGCATTTTCAATGT
>CALVVJ010000075.1 GCA_944363835.1 uncultured Bacilli bacterium
GTTATACTATAAGCACTTGCCACTGCAAAAGTTCCACTTGCTGTTGTAATATCAAAACCACTTACTGTTTGCGTAGATCCATCACTAGTTGTAGTTTGAACATTTTGTACATATGTAAGTCCATCAATAGATGTAACAGGTTGACCCGTTGGATCAGTTACTGTAAGTATTATTTCTGGTTTAGAATCACTTGTAGTATAAGTAAATTCATTAGAATTAATTTTAAAATAGACATAATAAGTATAAGTTGCTGTATTTGTACTATTATTAGCAAGTAATGTTGCACTTGCTGTAGCACTACTTGTTAGATTGCCGGCTCCAACCCCAAAATTAAATTGGTTAATATTTAAATTAATTGCATTATTTACATCAAATGTTAGGCTATCGGTTGTATTTGAACCAATATCTACATCTGTTTGTACACCATCACCAAGTTGTGCTTGAAAAAATGCATATGTAGCACTAATTACTACAAATAAAGCTATAACTCCAATTATTAAATATTTCTCTAATTTCTTTCTATCAGTCATATTCATCTATCCTTACTATCATAAGTTTAACACGAGTACAATATTTATTCAAGATATTTCTAGACATTAGACATCAACTATGCTAGAATAACTAACCAGTGATACATATGAAAATACAAATATTTATAAACAGAACATTTGATAATGATTCAATTGAAGTAACCAGTGATTATTTGATTTTTTATTTTAAAAGTATAGATTCCTATAAAAGTTTTAGAACAACTATATCCCTAGATAAAGAATTCGAAGACGAACCAGATACTTTTTACAAATTAAAAGAAATACTAATAGGTCTAAACTATGAAAAGTTTAAAAAATTATTCAAAAGAGTAAAACCTATGGCAAAATACTATAATTTAGATCAAGATTTAAGCAATATTGATATACCAATTATAATCGATTTAAGTGGGTTATCATTTACAGAAAAAATAGATATTCTAACAACTCCTGGTATTAATAATAAACATAATTTATTTTTTGCTGACGAATATACTACCGGTGAATATATAACTCAAGTAGAAATGATTGACATGTATCAAAATATATTAGAAGATTATGAAACAATTCAAAATAATAATTACTCTATAACTGAAGCATTATTTTATATCTACAATAAATATAAAAATAGAATTTATAAAGAGGAAAAAAGCAATGAAAGAAGTGCACTATCAAGAAGTCTAAATCAAATAATGAAAAGTGATAATATTGTATGTGTTGGTTATGCTAATTATCTAAATGCTATAGCCAGTATTTTAAATATACCTGTATTCCCTTTAGAATGGCTAGATAGGTTTAATCCTAACTCGGGACATCGCGAAAATATTGCAGTTATAAATGATCCTAAATATGATATAAAAGGAGTATTTACAATAGATATAACATGGGATTCTAAAAAAGATGAAAATGATACTGAATATCAAAATAATATTAGACATTTTTTAGTTCCACCGCTCCAAAATTCTTTTGAAAAAAATCACAAAGGACTAGTGTTACCGACAGATAATATTTACTATTCAATCATATACAGATATCGCCGTTATCTAAAAATAAAAGAAGCCAGAGTTAACAATGCTATTCTTTGGGAAAACAAAAGAATAGTAATTGATGCTATTAATAAATTATATAGTTTATTAAATTTGCCAGAAATAAAAGGAGATTGTGATTTGGATATAGAAATTAAAAAAATAAAAAAAATAGGGAAAAAGACAATTCCGGAAGAAACTTTAAAAAATATTATTAATAATGTTACCCCTAGAAGTGAAGAAGACTTGGATAATATGTTAAATAGTAGTTATCACCATGAACCTATCACACCACAAGAAAGACTGCTAAGAGCAATCTTTGGAGCCAAATAATAACTAAAAAATATCAACATATTCTTGAAATACAAATAATTGGTTTTTATTATTTAATATTTTTTTATTTTAAAATTCATCATTCATTAAAAAATCAAAAATATTTATTTGTTTAACATCATCAGTAGAATAATCCTTTTTAGTTAAGGTTATTATATATTTGTTATTATCATCAATATCATCAAAAGCACTAAATTCTCTAATTCTTGTACTTTCATCCGATAAATCAAAACATACTTGAATATATTTAAATTTATTATTTTTTGATGCTATAAAATCAATTTCACCCTTTTTAGTTTTACCTATAAACACTTTATAACCTTTTCCTATTAAATCATTGTATACAATATTTTCTAAAGCTACTGAATAATTAATTTCTTCATTATTTGTTTTAATTTGTTTAATTCCTAGATCATTCGCATAAAACTTATTCAATGTTTTTAAAATATTCTTTCCATGAACATCATATCTATAAACTTTATTCATAATAAACGTAGTTGAAAAGGCTTCTAAATAGTTATACAAAGTATCATTAGCTATTTCATGATATTCTCTTTTTAAATATTCAATAACATTGTCTCTTGAAAATTCTCTAGTTTCAGTATCTAACATATATTGAAGTACTTTATTAAAAGATGCTATATCTTTTATTCCAAGCATTTCGACAATATCTTTCAAAATAATTGAATCGTATACACTAGATAAATAGTTTAATTTATCTTCATCATTAGTAAATAAAAATCTTTGAGGAAGTCCTCCCCATTTAAAAATATCATATAATAAATTTTCATAATCCTTTTTCTTTGTATTTGTCAATTGAACAACTTCCTTAAAAGTTAAAGGATTTATTCTAAAACTAACATATCTACCAGATAAATCAGTTGATAGTTCAAGTAAAGTCATTCTACTATTCGATCCCGTAATAAAGATGCTATAATTATCGGTTATTCTAAGTGAATTTATACCTATTTCGAATTCTTCAACCTTTTGTATTTCATCCAAAAAAACATAATACTTATTTTTATTTATTTTTAATGATTCAATATAGTTGTATAAATCTTTTCCATCTTTTATAAAATCATATTTTAAAGATTCAAAATTAATATAAATCACATTATCTTCATTTACTCCCGACTTTATAATTTCATCCATTATTTGCTTTAAAATGACTGATTTTCCACTTCTTCTCATTCCATATATAATTTTTATTAATGATTCTGTATGGTAAAAGCTTCTAATTCTTGATAAATATTTTTCTCTAATAAGCATTGGAAATCACCTCTTCTATATTATACTATTATATAAAACGTTTGTAAAGTTATTCCAGTACAGTGGAATAACTTTACAAAAAGTAATTCTTATAGAAAAGGAGATGTAGTGAAACGAACTAATTAGTTTCTTGACAGTTTCTTTTTTTAAAAATAACAATAAAGCCCTGAAATCATAACGAAATCAGGGCAATTTGTGATACAATAATCTTGTCTAAGGAGTTGTATCACATGGAATATTTTAGCATAAAAAGGCCTTTTTTCAAAGTACAATCATAAAAATGCAATGAAGAATATGTTTCATTTTAAATGTAAATATTTCCATTCCGAATTTTTTCGGAAAGACGAATTTTTTCGGAATGGCAAACTTTGCTTTTTCAATTTCAAAAACATTAAAAAAATGCAATTTCTTGCACTTTTATTGAAACATTTTCTTAGCAGTTCTAAGCATTTGCGCAGTATAACCATATTCATTGTCATACCAGGCAACTACTTTAACTAGTTGTGTTCCATCACTTTCAACAATACTTGTTGAAAGTCCATCAACTACTGCTCCATATTTCTTTCCTAAAATATCACTTGATACAATTGGATCCATTGTAAACTTAAGTGTTTCATCTTGATTATCACTAAGTAATTTATTTATTTCTTCAACAGTTGTATTTTTATTAAGTTCTAGTGTTACATCGATTACTGAACCATCTGCTACAGGAACTCTAAAAGCATTACCATCAAGTTTATTTAATAGTTCTGGAATAACTAAACCAATAGCTTTAGCAGCTCCAGTACTTGCTGGCACAATATTTTGTGCACATGCTCTACCCCGTCTTGCTTTAATACCTTTTTTATGAGCTATATCAAGTGTTGCTTGATCATTCGTATAAGCATGAACAGTTGTCATGAAGCCTTTCTTAATACCCAAATTATCATTTATAACTTTTAATACCGGTGCAAGACAATTAGTTGTACAACTTGCCGCCGATACAATAGTATCATCATTAGTTAATGTATCATCATTTACATTATAAACTATTGTTTTCATTAAACCTTTGCCTGGAGCTGAAATAAGCACCTTTTTCGCTCCAGCATCGATATGTTTTTTTGCATCATCATATGCGGTAAATTTACCAGTGCATTCAAGAACTAAATCGACACCCAATTCACCCCAAGGAAGATTCGCTGGATCTGTTTCCGAATAAACCTTAATATGTTTACCAGCAACTACTAAGTCATTTCCTTCAAATGATATTTCATCTTCATGAAATGCTCTATGTACTGTATCATATTTAACTAAATAAGCTAAATCTTCTGCACTAGTCAAATCATTAATAGCCACTATATCAAAATCTGTTTGTGTAACTATTTGTCTAAATGCTAGTCTCCCTATTCTACCAAAACCATTAATTGCAACTTTAATCATTATACTTTCCTCCTATAAATTCTCTTAAAATTGAATCATCTGTTACATATTCCCCAGGTATTGGGAAAAATTG
>CALVVJ010000076.1 GCA_944363835.1 uncultured Bacilli bacterium
ACACCTTCTAATAGTGAACTGGCAGCATATTTAGAGATCCCAGAAGAAAAAATCGAACAAGCTCTTCTTTGTGCTAATAGTATTTTGTCTTTAGATAATGAAAGTGATGAAGAAAGAAGTCTTCATGAAACTATTGCTTGCTACGAAAATGTTTCTCAAGACGAAAAGTTGCTTTTGAATGATTCACTAAATTCTTTAAATCCCTTAGAAAAAGATATAATAAATGCCCGTTATTATGAGGATTTAACTCAAAGTGAAACAGCTCGTAAGTTAGGTATTACTCAAGTAATGGTATCCCGATATGAATCGAAAAGTTTAGCTAAAATGCGGGAATTTATGTATATGTAATATTTTTCCTAACATACTAAAGTTAGGTGATTGTATGAATAAAGAAGAATATAAGAAAATGGTAGAGAAGCATACTCCCAAAGAACCACGGTTAAGAAATATGGGAGTAGCTTTTTTAGTGGGAGGATTTATTGGTTTTATCGGTGAGTTTTTAATATTTATTTTAACAGAATCATTTGGTATGTCGCAGACTATCGCTGGCATTTGGGCATGTCTAATAGTTATTGGGGTTGCCAGCTTGCTTACAGCTTTTGGCTTTTTTGACAATTGGGTAAATAAGTGTAAATGTGGACTTATTATTCCAACTACTGGTTTTGCTCATAGTGTTACTAGTAGTGCTCTTGACTATAAAAAAGATGGTTTAATTACTGGGTTAGGTTCGAACTTTTTTAAACTTGCTGGTTCTGTTATCCTTTATGGCGTTATCTCAGCATTTATATTAGTGATTGTGCGGGTGGTTATCGGTGGCTAGTACTATATATAAAAATATTTATTTAAATGATTTTGTTACTTTAGTGGGACCACTAGAAAAGGAAAGTCACCTAAAAAAGTTTAATTTAGTTATGGATGATTATTATTTTGGAGAAAAAACTTTTGAACAAGCCGAAATCAAAATGCAAAGTACTGTAGTAGATAAAATTTTAGAAAGAAATGTTTTAAAAAATTCAGATGTTTCTCTTTTAGTGGGAGGAGATTTAAATAATCAAATCGCTATAACTAGTTATAGTGCTAAAAATTACAACTTTCCTTTTCTCGGTGTTTATTCAGCATGCGCAACCTTCGTCGAAAGTTTAATTGTAGCAAGTAATTTTGTAGCTAATGCTAATTTCAAAAAAGTTATTAGTATTACTAGTTCTCATAATCTTACTGCTGAAAAGCAATTTCGCTATCCAATAGAATATGGTGCACCACGTCCTCATACAGCAACATTTACCACAACTGGAGCAGTTTCTACTTTAATTAGTAGAAAACCTAGCAAAATTAAAATTGAATCTTCTACAATTGGAACTCCTGTTGATATGGGAATAAATGATGCTAATAACATGGGAGCAGTAATGGCCCCCGCAGCTGCTTCAACACTAATGACGCATTTGACTGAATTAAAAAGAAATATCGACTACTACGATTTAGTTTTAACCGGAGATTTAGGATGCGTTGGCAAAAAAATTTTAGAAGATTTTCTCGAAACAAATTATAATATTAAAATAAAAAAATACTTAGATGCTGGTTGTGAGTTGTTTTTGGATAGTCAGGAAACATATGCCGGAGGCAGTGGTCCAGCATGTTTACCATTAGTTCTTTTTAATAAAATCCTAACTACCAAAAAATATAAAAAAATCTTAATTATCGCTACGGGAGCACTACATTCTGTGGCTTTAGTTAATCAATCTAAACCAATTCCTGCGATTGCTCATGCCCTTAGTTTGGAGGTGGAATAAATGAATTTTTTACTAGCTTTTTTATTTGCTGGTTTTGCTTGTGCTCTTGCGCAGGTTATTTTGGATAATACCAAACTAACACCGGGACATATTACGAGCCTTTATACAGCAGCTGGGGCCTTTTTGTCATTCCTAGGAATATATGATAATTTAATTGCTAAGTTTGGTGCAGGAGCAACGACTTTAATATCTAATTTTGGCCATATGCTATATTCTGCTGCGTTGCAAGGATATAATGAGGAAGGTGTATTGGGAATATTTACAAACATGTTAACTAAATCGTCAGCTGCCATTACCGGAGCAATTGTTTTTGCATTCCTTATATCATTAGTGTTTAAACCAAAAGATTAAACAAAAACAAATGTTTGTAATTTTTTGTTGACTTTTAATAGAAAGTATATTAAAATTAACTTGTATCAGGGTAAAATACTATTAGGAGGAAACAATGAAATCAACTAAAGAAGAAAAGAATAAAGATAAAGCATTAGAGCAAGTCTTAGCTGATATTGAAAAACAATTCGGCGCAGGTGCAATAATGAAATTAGGGGATAATGAACATATAGAAGTTGATGTGGTATCTAGTGGGTCGATTGCTATTGATGTAGCATTAGGTGTTGGTGGTTACCCAAAAGGACGTATTATTGAAATATATGGCCCCGAATCAAGTGGTAAAACAACTGTGGCATTACAGGCTATTGCTGAAGTCCAAAAAGCCGGAGGACGAGCTGCATTTATTGATGCTGAACATGCTTTAGACCCAGTTTATGCTAAAAATTTAGGTGTGGATATTAATGAACTATTGCTAAGCCAACCAGATACTGGAGAACAAGCATTAGAAATCTGTGATGCATTAGTTAAGAGTGAAGCGGTAAATATTATAGTTATTGACTCTGTTGCAGCCTTAGTACCACAAGCCGAAATAGATGGCGAAATGGGGGATTCTCATGTTGGATTGCAAGCGCGTCTTATGTCTCAAGCCTTAAGAAAACTATCAGGTACGATGAATAAAACTAAGACAACAGCAATATTTATTAATCAACTTCGGGAAAAGGTTGGTGTAATGTTTGGCAATCCAGAAACTACACCTGGAGGTAGAGCCTTAAAATTCTATTCGACAATTCGTCTTGATGTCAGACGCGGTGAACAAATAAAAGTCGGTGATCAAATCATCGGCAATAAAACTAATATCAAAGTAGTAAAAAATAAAGTAGCGCCACCATTTAAAACAGCAACAGTTGATATCATGTATGGTGAAGGAATATCTAAAGAAGGAGAAATAATTGATATTGCCAGCGATTTGGCTATAATTGATAAATCTGGAGCATGGTATTCATACAATGGTGAAAAAATTGGTCAAGGTAAGGAAAACGTTAAGAATTATTTAAAAGAAAATCCTGCCATCCGTGATGAAATAGAAGAAAAGGTTCGTGACCATTATGGTTTTACTAAGAAAAAAGCTCCAAAAGAAAAAACTGAAAATTAGTCTAAAAAAGTCAAAATACAAAATTTGACTTTTTATTTTCTAAAAATAAATTGACTTTATGAAGATATTATTTTAAAATGTTTATAGGATAGGTAAGAGGCATATGAAAAAGTTAGCGCAATTAAAAAAATTGTTTGATAAAGATATAACTGATACCTTAAAAAAATACAAAGTACCTCTAATCGGTGGATTAGTTGTACTTCTTTTGGCGTGTGTTGGAATTTTTGTTACTTATGCCTTTTATCAAGTTAGTGATGTAACTCCAATAATTGGTGGATCTACTGGTGATATCGCCGATTTAGAAGTTCGCGTTATGGCTGAAGAACGAGATGCCAGCGGTAATGGTTTAGGTTCATATGCTTTATACCCTTATATTCCTGAAGCTGGCTATGCTTATAATGAAGGCAAGAGTTATTGTACAAATGGTTCTACAATAAATTACAATGCTTCTACATATGAAGCAGATATTACAGCTTATGGTCACGATGTTTGTTACCTATATTTTGATTCAACAGCAAATCTCGATTTAACTTTAAATGTTTATGCCCAAAATATTGACTCTGATGGTAATGGTATTGAAGGTGAATATACTAAACTTGAAACTACAGCCCTTCCATCTATTGGTTATGTATTAAATACGGAAAAGAGTAGTTGTGAAAATGGTTCAACTTTAAGTTATATAGATTCTGAAAATATGTTTAACATCGAAGCTAGTGGTAAAGATGTATGTACTGCATACATGGATGCTATTGATGTAGATATTCAGTTAAAACTTTATGTCCAAACTAAAGCTGGTTCACAAACTTATTACGAAACTGATACAATACCTACAAACGTATACTATGAACTAGGTAGTCAATCTGCTTGTACTGGTTCTGCAAATGCTGATGCCTTATCTATAGTTAATCAAAAAGTTGTTATTGCTGCTGCAAGCAGAACAAGTTGTGTTGCTTACTTAGATGTAGCAAGTGGGCCTATAATTGAAAGCATGAATGTCGAATTGAACGGAACAACAGCCAATATTACTTTGACAAACAGTAATATTGGAACTTCACCAACAACATATTATTATAGTATGAATGGTGGTGAGTCATGGGATTCGTCTACAACTAATACATATTCTTATAGCAATATTGGTAATGGCACTACTAATTTCATGGCTTATACAACTGATGCTAGTGGTAAGACATCAGCTATCCTTGAAACCGACGAATATATATTAAATGGTATATATGATTATAGCAATGCGGTTCAAACTGTTACAATTGAAAAAAATGGCTATTATTATTTACAAGTATGGGGTGCTCAAGGTGGAACATATAATGCGACATATGCTCCAGGTGGTCTAGGAG
>CALVVJ010000077.1 GCA_944363835.1 uncultured Bacilli bacterium
TGTGGTTTCCATGATGTACCTCCGATATTAACCAGAGTTGCTCTAAGATGACCTAAATCGTTATCTAAGACTAGTTTATCACAAACTAATTTATGAATTTCACAAATAGTATTAAAATTGTAACCGCCGTTATCTTCTTCTAAAATAAATTGCCATGCATATTTTAAATTGTTTATAGCAATTACTTCATTAACTTTAAGACCATTTACTATACCATTATCAAAAATAACCTGAGTTTCCGGATAGGTTACCGATATTCCTTCTAAATTGGCACTTTTCCAAATATAATCAACAATATTTCTTTTAGCAATAAAGACATTTTGTTCTCTAGTTAAATTATATTTATTTTCCATTACTTAACTCCTTATACACTTAGTTTAGTGAACTAATTATATCATCAATTTTTTTACCATATTCGATTGATTCATCATAAATAAATTTTATTTCTGGTGTATGTCTTATATCTACACGTTTACTTACTTCGCCGCGAATATAAGGGGCTGCTTCATTTAGTTCACGTTCAAGTGTTTTTTTATCTAAATCTGATAAAGATGTAAAATAAACTTTACAAAAACTTAAATCATTGGTAACACGGCAGCCAGTAACAGTGATTGTTTTTAGAAGGGAGTCATTTGCCTCATTAGCTAAAATATCACTAATGTTACGAGATATATCGCTAGCAATACGTTCTATTTTGTGACTAGGCATGGGGAATCTCCACCATTTCGTAACATTCAATAATATCGTTTTCTTTAAAGTCGTTGAATTTAGATAAAGTTATACCACATTCAAAACCTTTTTTAACTTCTTTTACAGTATCTTTTTCTCTTTGTAAAGAAGCAATGGAATCATCACTAGCAATGACTATACCATCACGAATAACACGAGCAAGTGCACCATTTTTAACAATACCATCAGTAATATAAGAACCAGCAATATTACCAATTTTAGAGAATTTGAATATTCTTCTTATTTCGGCACTACCAAGTATTTTTTCTTCATATTCAGGATCGAGCATACCATTGATAGCTGCTTCAATATCTTCAATTAATTTATAAATGATGGTATAAAGACGAATATCAACGTTTTTATCTTTAGCAAGTTCTTTCGTATTAGCTCCCGCAATAACATTAAAGCCAATAATTATAGCATTAGAGGCTGTTGCTAAAACAACATCTGATTCTGTTATAGCACCGATACCACTACGAATAATATTTACTTTAACATCTTTAGTAGTTACTTTTTCTAAAGCATTTTTTACCGCTTCTTCACTACCTCGGACATCAGCTTTTAGCACGATATTTATTTCTTTATTACCAGCATCAACGGAAGCAAATAAGTCATCTAGAGAAACACGCTTTTGCTTACCGGCATTTGCTTTGGCAAGATCCGATCTTTTTTCAGCAATACGTTTAGCTTCGGCTTCTGTTTCAAAAGCCATAAATTTATCACCAGCAGATGGATTATGGGTCAAACCAGTAATTTCAACTGGTGTAGAAGGTCCTGCGAATGCAATGGATTCTCCTCGATCATTTTTCATTGTCCGCACTTTGGCATAACTAGTTCCAACAACCACCGGATCACCAATTCGTAATGTTCCATTTTGAATTAAGAAAGATGCTACGCCGCCGATATTTTTATCTAAACGCGATTCGATAACTGCTCCAACAGCATAACGGTTAGGGTTTGCTTTTAAATCATTTATTTCAGCAATTGTCAAAATGGTTTCTAGTAAAAGGTCAACTCCTTCACCAGTAACTGCCGAAATATTGATAAATGGTACATCTCCTCCCCAAGCTTCGGGAGTAATTCCGGCTTCATTCATTTCTGTTAAAACACGGTCAATATTAGCATCTGGTTTATCAATTTTATTTACAGCTACAATAATTGGTACTTTAGCACTCTTAGCATGGTCAATGGCTTCTTTAGTTTGAGGTTTAACACCATCATCAGCAGCAACAATAATAATGACAATATCAGTTACGCTAGCACCACGAGCTCGCATTTCTGTAAAAGCAGCATGTCCTGGTGTATCGATAAATGTTATTAAATCATCTTTATATTTCGTTTGATATGCACCAATATGTTGAGTAATGCCTCCAAATTCTTTATCGACAACATGAGTATGTCTTATATAATCAAGCAATGTTGTTTTACCATGATCGACATGGCCCATGATTGTAACAATCGGTGGTCTTTTGACAAGATCTTCTGGTGCATCGACAATTTCATATTCTTCAAAATTTGCTACATCTTGAGTTTCTTCTCTTTTTAAAGTTTTATTATAATCAATAGCAATTATTTCAGCAGTTTCAAATTCTATTGGTTGATTAAGATTAAGCATTAAGCCTAATTGCATTAATTTTTTGATAATATCTGTTCCACTCACACTAAGAGCATTAGCTAAATCTCCAACTGTCATACCATTTTTATAAACTACAATTGAATCATCAGTAACATTACTCATTAGTTTATTTTTATGCTTATACATTTCTTTTTTTAGCATATTATATTCATTTTTATTATTATTAGAATCCTTTTTCTTTAACTTTTGCTTACTAACACTTTCTTTCATTTCTTTATCAAAAGTACTAGCAGTCATGATTTCATCAACTTTATCGTCGATATCATCTTCTTCTTCAAAAGTTATTTCTTCATCGGTACTAATTAAGTTAATTGTATTATCAAGCATAATAATATCATCATCAGTTAGTTCATCAGTAGCATTTTTAACATTTATTCCTAACTCACGACATCTTTTTAAAATTTCTGCAACTGATAAGTTAACATCTTTAGCATAATCACTAACAGTCATATTATCACTTTCCTTTCTTCTATTATTTTATCATATTATTTAATTCTTCATATATACTATCTGGTACTTCTACTTCTAAAATACGATTGAGAACTTTACTTTTTTTTGCTTTAGCTATTACTTCTAAATCTCTTTTCAAATAAGCACCTCGTCCATTACTTTTACCACTTTCATCTATTATTATATTACCTTCAGGAGTTCTTACTACTCTAATTAATTCTTTTTTAGGTAATTTTTCTCTAGTTATAACACAACTACGCATTGGTATTTTCTTTTGTTTCATTAACTATTACCCGCTTTATTAATTTCTTCCATAGTTTTTATTTCTAGATGATATCTTGTTAATTTACTGGCAAGTTTAATATTGCTACCTTTTTTACCAATTGCTAAAGATAAGTTATCTTCATTAACAACTACTAACGCTTCTTTCTTTTCAGGATCAGTAATACTTACTATTACATCTTTAGCTGGAGTCATAGCATTTTTAATAAATTCAACCGGATCAGAACTATAAGGTATAATATCAATTCTTTCACCATTTAATTCTTTTAGAATACCAGCAATTCTTGAACCACGTTCACCAATACAAGCTCCGATGGGATCTATTTTGTCATTAGTTGAATAAACAGCAACTTTACTGCGAATTCCTGGTTCTCTTACAACCATTTGTAATACTATTGTTCCATTAGCTACTTCAGGAATTTCATGTTCAAACAACCTTTTAACAAAACCATAGTTTTTACGAGATAATTTGATAACTGGACCTTTTGGACCATTTTCGACCTTAGTAACATAAACTTTAATATTTGAACCCATCGTAATTTTTTCGCCAGGAATAATATCTTTTTTAGGTAATATTCCTCTAGTTCGACCTAAATCAATATAATAATTATTTTGATCTTCTAATGCTACCATGCCAAGCATTAATTCATCTTGTTTATCGGCAAATTCGTCAATAATACTAGCCTTTTCAGCTTCTCTTATTTTTTGCATAACAACTTGTTTAGCAGTTCCGGCAGCAACCCGGCCAAAATCAGCGGGAGTAACTTCTTGTTCGATTGTTTCTCCTACTTTGATACCAGGAACAATCTTTTCAGCATCTTCTAATAAGATTTGGGCATCGCGATTAATTTTAGGTTCAACACGTTTAACATTACCTTCTTCATCAACTTCTTCACTGCCTTCATCATATTCTGAAACTACGACAAGATAAGAATAAACTTTAATTTCTCCAGTTTCACGGTTAATGTCAACTCTAACATTGGTTTTAGAATTAAAGTTTTTCTTATAAGCGGTTTGCAACGCTAATTGCAATGCTTCGAATACAACATCTGGACTAATGTTTTTTTCAGCTACTAAATTATTTAGTGCTTTAATTAATTCTTCACTATTCATTTTCTAACCTCTTTCCTTACTTACAACATCCATAATAAAACTATCATCAGTTATATCAGATGAATCAACTACTTTATCGACGATACCTGTTGCATGAACAATCATTTCTAAATCAATTCCTCCGACTTTATCTAGAGTAATTGTTAAAAAGTTGTAATTACCTTTTCTTTCATAGGTTACGTCATCGACGATGATTTCTTCCGCATCTAATACTTTTTGCAAATCATTTTTCAATTTAATTAGTTTTTCTTGCATACACCCTCCATAACTAATAATAAAAGTGGGATTTTCTGCCCACTTAAAATTGCAATTATATTATAACACACATTATTTGGAATTAAAAGCGTAAATTCTAACTTACCTTGAATAAAATTGTAAGTTCCCATAAATATTTAT
>CALVVJ010000078.1 GCA_944363835.1 uncultured Bacilli bacterium
TCTTGTTGTGTCCGCTCTGCCCCAACTAAAAACTGGATATCATCGATTATTAATACATCGACATTACGGTATTTATTTTTAAATTCATTAGCATAATTGATATTACTGCTACCCTTATCTATTGTAGCAATCCCCGTAAATTCGGTCATAAATTCATTACTGGTTGTATATAATACCTTTTTATCGCTGTGTTCATGAATATAATTACCTATTGCTTGCATCAGATGTGTTTTCCCTAAACCACTTCTTCCATATATAAATAAAGGATTATGGATTGTTCCAGGAGCTTCCGCAACAGCCCGGGCCGCGACAAATGCCAGGCGATTGGAATTACCAACAATAAAACTATCAAAAGTAAACTTAGGATTTAAATTAGTATTCCACTCTATTTCCTTATTTACCTTCTCTTCTTCAATTACAGGTTGTGTAAAAGTTTCAACTTCATCTTCAGTAATATACTTAAATGTATAATTAATACCAGTTAAAGCAAAAAATGCTGCATCAATTATATCATTATATGTTTCACTAAGCATTTGTTTATGGATTTCCATTGGAACCTTGATTGTTACTACATTGTTAACAATTGAAAGTAGTTCTAGTTTTGAAAACCAAATCGTATAAGCATTTTGACTAACTTGTGATTGTATATCATTTAAAAATTGCGAAAATAGTTCATCCGTTTTCAAAACCTCACCCCACTTACAACATTTCACTGACTACATTGTAAACCATTTTTGAAAAAATTAAAAGAGAAAAATTATCAAAATTAATTATACCCAAAATTAACAACAAAAAATATTCGACAAAATCTGACAAAATTAGACTTATCCATATTATCAACAAATAAAAAATAACATCTTCAACATACCAACAATTTATCCACAACCGTGTTGATAGCATGTTGTTAATTCTGTTGATTATTTTTGATAGTTATCCACATTTTATCAACAATCAACAAAATTGGTGGATAACTCTTGCTTTAAGAAAGATATTTTAATAAAATTTAATTAAAATTATTTTAAAAAAGTAACATGCCTATGAGTAAAATATCTAATATGTTAAATATGCTTCAAATTTTAAAAGATAATCGGATTCATAGTATCCTTAGTTTATCTCAAGAACTTGAAGTATCAGAAAGAATGATAAGAAAATACAAAGATGAACTAGAACAAGCGGGTATTTATTTAAAATCTTATACCGGCAAATACGGAGGCTATCAATTATATAAAAATGATAACTTCCTAAAAATAGATAGCATCATTAAAGAAAAGATGTATTTAATAATGAAAAAAGCTATTTCTAATAAAAATAAAGTTAAAATAAAATTTTATTCCATTAACTCTGGTTTAACTGAGCGAATTATTCATCCTGCTGAACTATTTAACTATTTAGATAAATGGTATATTGCAGCATTTTGTGAATTACGTAATGAAATTAGATTGTTTAAGTTAGATGATATCAAAGATTATAAGGTTTTAGATGAGAAATATGATAATGAAAATAAAATAAAAATTTAATTGTGCCATATATATTGCCGCAATATTTGTTATTATGTTTGTAGGGAGGTAATTATATGGAAAAAATAGTATTTGTAACTCATAATAAAGGGAAAATTGCTTCTGCTAAACAAAAACTTACTAATGTTGATTTAGAAATATTTGAACATGATTTAGAAGAGCCTCGTAGCGATGATATTACTTATATATCCAAGTGTAAAGTATTAGAAGCCTATGATTTAGTTCAAAAACCCTGTATCTCTCTAGATTGTGGTTTTTGGATTGATGAATTAAATGGATTCCCTCGGGCATTTGTTAATTTTGCTTTAGAAACAGTTGGCATCGAAGGAATATTGAATATGATGAAAGAAAAAGAAAACAGGGCATGTCAATTTACTGAATGTTTATCATATTATGATGGTGAGTCTTTACACCAGTTTATGGGATATCACAAAGGAATTTTAGCTGAAAAAATTAGGGGAGAAGATAGTAACAAAAAATGGTCAGATCTTTGGTACATATTTATTCCTGCAGGTTATTCTAAAACTTTAGCAGAAATGACTGAAGAAGAGAGAAAAAATCGTCAAAAAATCTCTTCTGTTGATGCTTTTTTAGAATTTGCTAATTGGTATAAATCTAGGAAAAGCGCTCCAATTTTACAAAGAAAGCACTAAAAACATTGATTTTTCTTGACTTATCCCGGAATTTAATATTATAATAAGAGGGCTAAAGAAAAGGAGAAATTGTATTATGAAAAGAACATATCAACCTAATAAAAGAAAACAAGCAAAGAAACATGGCTTTTTTGCAAGAAAAGGTACAAAAATTTTAAACAATCGTCGCAAAAAGGGACGCAAAGTTCTATGCAAGTAAAAACCACTTAATGTGGTTTTTTTCCTAAGGAGAAAACTATGAAAAGATATGAAATGGTTAAAAAGCATGAAGATTTTAATACCATTATTAATAAAGGAAAAAAAATATCTAATAAATATATGTTAATATTTTTCATAGAAAAAGATTTTGAAAAACCTAATTTTGGTATAGCAGTAGGCAAGAAAATAGGCAATGCTGTAATGCGTAATAAAATGAAAAGAATATTTCGAAATCTTGTAGATAATAATCGTTTACTATTTAAAAATTATCATAATTATATTATAATGATTAAGAAGGAAGCAACGAACGCTCCTTATAAAGTACTCGATGAAGAAATGAAAAATATTCTCAAGAAAGGATAAATATGAAAAATAAATTCAAGGTATTTGCTCTAGTATGTGTACTTTTACTTACTAGTGGTTGTGGTACCTCAAATTATATTAAAGATGACGAAGGAAATATCGTCGAATTTGAAGAAACTGGTCAAATGCTCCAAAAAGATATTTTGTGTTTACCAGAAGAAAATAGTGAATTATATAAATTATATGAAGAAAACAAAGATCAATTAAAGTATGATTTTGAAGATCTTCCAAGTTGTTCAGATTATAGTTTATCTTCAACAAAAAGCTCTGGCTTATGGGAATTCCTATTTGTTAAGCCTTTAGCATTCCTAATATTAAAGTTAGGAAACTTAATTGGTAACTTAGGTGTATCCTTAATATTAATAGGGTTAGCAATACGTCTTATACTTTTACCATTTACAATTAAAAGTTCTAGACAATCATTTAACATGCGTAAGGCTCAACCAGAAATTGAAAAGATTGAAAGAAAATATCGTAATCGTACTGATAATGAATCTCTAATGGCTAAAAGTCAAGAAACAATGATGGTTTATAAAAAGTATAAAGTAAATCCAATGGTTGGATGCTTGATGGCCCTAATTCAAATTCCATTGTTCTTTGCATTCTTACAAGCAATCTATAGAACTCCAGCTATATATGAAGAAACCTTATTTGGTTTTGATTTAGGTATGACTCCAATGGTAGGAATTGGCCAAGGAAATTACTTATATATACTTTTATTAATATTAATTGCTATATCGACATATTTTTCTTTCCGTCAAACAATGACTCAAACACCACAATCTACACCTGAAGCGGCTAAACAAATGAAGATAATGCTTTATGTAATGTTAGTTATCGTTGTATACGCATCACTAACACTTCCAACTGCTTTAGCGTTCTACTGGATTGTAACTTATGCATTCATTGCTATTCAAAATATTATTATCAATATGGTTAATAATAGATCCTTAACTAATCGACCTCGTAAGAAAAAGGAAGAAAAGAAAAAAGAAAAAATTAAAGATAAATTAGTTAAGAAAGAAGGTATGAAGTATGGAAAAAATAATTAAAGATGGTAAAGTTACTGAAGAAGTTTTAGAAGAAATACTAGCAGAAAACAGCTTAACTAAAGATGAAATAGTTTATACATCTCGTGATAAAAAAGGTAAATTATTTCAAGGTAATTTAAAAGAAGTAACTGTTTATAAAAAGACAGATATTAATAACTCAATTAAAGAATTTTTAAAAGAAATAATTGAAAATATGGGCCTTGAAGTATCATTTGAAGTAGTTACAAAAGATGAAAGAACCACCATTAAAATGTATTCTAATAATAATCCAATAATCATTGGTAAAAATGGACATACATTAAAAGCTTTAGAAACTTTAGCAAAACAAAAAATTCAAAATGATACAGGAATATTTTATAAAATCAATTTAGATGTCTCAAATTATAAAGAAAAGATACAAAAGAGCATCGAAAGATTAGCTAAAAATACTGCAAGAGAAGTAGCAAAGACTAAGATTCCAGTTGCTCTTGATAATATGACTTCATACGAAAGAAGAATAGTGCATAATGTACTTACAGATTTTAAAGGTGTCAAAACGGAAAGTGAAGGGGAAGAGCCAAACCGTCACGTAGTAATTAAACCGGCTCTTCGAAATCTAGTGGGGAGCTAAAATAACTCTTCATCGAAATCTGGTGGGGAGTTTTCTTAATATAGCTTCG
>CALVVJ010000079.1 GCA_944363835.1 uncultured Bacilli bacterium
CCAGTTTGTCTAGCTCCAATTAACATACGTGGTAGACTTTCGTTCTGGTACCATTTTTTTAGTTCTTCTTCTATTTTCCTGTACATATTTTCATCACCTAAGATAATTTTATCACAAAACGCGGCATTTTTAAACCATTTTTGTACAAAATGTACGAAAAATGCAGCAAAAAACGTACAAAATGTACGAAATATAACACTTTCGACATTTTGTGACAAATCTTTACAGCGATTTACATAATTCGACAAAAGTTTTTGTAGCATTTTGTATGATTATACTTTATAATGGAGACATGTGCAGTGAAAAAATATTTTAGCAGTAAGAAAGGAAAACGAATGAATAAAATAATTAATGTTGTTGCAATTGACGACAACGATGCGGTCTTAAGTAGTATTAGGAAGTACTTTAGAAGCAGTGTAGAAGTAAAGGTAGTAGGAAGTTTCAATAATGGAAAGGAAGGTTTAACTTATTTAGTTAATAATGCAAATGATTATGATGTCATATTGATGGATATTTTGATGCCACAGATAGATGGTATTAAAATGTTAGAAGAACTAAATAAGAGAAAAATTGATAAGAAAATAATTGTAATGTCTAGTTTTAAAGATGATTATACAATTAAAAAAGTTCAAAGGCTAAAAGCTAGTTATTATATGCTTAAACCTGTTGATATGAAAGTTTTGGAAGAAAGAATAATAGATTTATTTCATGAAAGTGATGAAGTGAAATATGCAGATAATTATAGTGTAGAAGTGGAAGTAAGTTCACTTTTACATGATTTAGGAATACCTTCACATGTAAGAGGTTATAAATATATAAGAGAGGGTATAATGCTTCTTTATACTAGTAGAGAAGTAGTTAATCTAGTTACTAAGGATATTTATCCAGAAATTGCTAATAGATATAATACAACTTCAACGAGAGTTGAAAGAGCAATTAGACATGCAATTGAAATAAGTTGGATTAGGGGAGATTTAAAAGTAATGGAAGATATATTTGGCAATAGTATTGATTTTGAAAGAAGTAAACCTACTAATTCAGAATTTTTGACTACTATTGCAGATAGACTTAAGTTACATCAAAAGGATTTAGTAGGATAAATGGGGAGTAATCCTCATTTTCTTGTTTTTTCAGAGGGTTTATGTTATTATAGAGGCATAAATGAAGGTGACTTATGAAAAAAATCTTAACTATTATTTTTGATGGTTTTGGTATAAGGGAAGAAGAAAAGGGTAATGCTGTTAAGGCTGCAAATATGAATAATTTTAATGAGTTGTGGAAAAGTTATCCACATGCTTTATTAGATGCTTCTGGTCCAGCAGTTGGTTTAAATGAAGGCCAACCTGGCAATAGCGAAGTTGGTCATATGACAATTGGGGCTGGTAGAATTTTAAAGCAACCGGAAATATTAGTAAATGAATTTTTAGCTAATCCGGATATGGAAAGTAAAGTTATCCAAAAGTTACTAACACTTAAAGAAAAAGATATTCATATTATGGGACTTTGTAGTGATGGAAACATTCATGCTGGTGTTGATGATTTTTTAGGAATGTATCAATTTTTAGTTGATAATAGTTTTACTAAAATACATTTTCATATTATTACTGATGGAAGAGATACGGATATTCATTCGTCTTATAAGTATATTAAGATGATAAAGGATAAAATTTCAGAAAATAACGATATTGGGAATATTGCTACTGTTTGTGGAAGATATTATGCAATGGATCGAGATGAAAATTGGGAAAGAACAAAATCTTACTATGATTTGGTGGTAAATGGTAAAGGTTTGAGTTCTTTAGATGTAGAAAAGACTATTAATAAAAGTTATGAGTCTGGTGTTACCGATGAATTTTTAAAGCCAATTAAGTTATCTTATGATATGATAAAAAATGGTGATGTCTTGATTTGGATGAATTATCGTGCAGATAGAGCTAAGCAAATACTTAATAGCATTGTTAATAGTGTATCTTTTACTGAATTTGCGGTTGCTGATTTAAGCGATTTAACTGTATTTAGTTTTTTGCCGGTGGATAAAAAGATAAAAACTTGGACTTTTATTGAACAACCAGAAGTAACGCATCCATTGGGAATATATTTAAGTGAGCTAGATTTTACTCAAGCAAGAATTGCGGAAAGTGAAAAGTTTGCTCATGTTACATATTTTTTTGATGGCGGATATGATGGCAAGATAAATAAATGTGATACAATTCATGTGGCTAGTCCCGATGTAGCAACTTATGATTTGAAACCAGAAATGAGTTGTGTTGAAGTGACTAAAAAAGTTGTGGGGGCAATGAATGCTGATTATGATTTTATTTTAGTTAATTTTGCTAATCCAGATATGGTAGGTCACACTGGTAATATGGAAGCAGCAACAAAAGCTTGCATGGCAATTGATTTATGTTTAGGTAAGATACTTGAAAAGGCTGAAGATAATTTCTATAAAGTAATATTATTAGCAGATCACGGTAATGCTGATACAATGATAAATCCTGATGGTAGTCCTTGTACTACTCATACGACAAGTAAAGTACCTTTTATAATTGTTGATAATAAAGTAAAGATGAAGGATACCGGAACACTTGTCAATGTGGCACCGACGATATTAGATTATATGGATATTGCTATTCCTAGTGAAATGACTGATACCGAATCTTTATTGATAGAAGAATAGAATTAATTGCTATATAAATGTAGCAATTTTTCTTGTATATTTAATATTTATTTGATAGGATATTTCTCAAAAGGAAGTGTCTTTATGTTAGATAGAATATTATTACCAAGTGTTGAAAGATTAAAAAAATTAATTAATGAAGAATACTTAAGTTCTGGTAATGTTATTTTACTTGTTCAGCCGGGAGAAGATGATTTTAATTTAATGGACTTAAATGCAGTTAGTTTTTTAGAAATATTAGAAAATTTAATTAATAAGATTGTTAATAATGCAAATGCTTCGGAGTTAACAGATGAAAGTATTGAATGGATTGAAAAAGTATTAGAAACGGATGTTATTACTTTTAAACGTTATAGTAAAAGATTGGTTGTATTACAAGAACTTGCTAGGAAATATCCTGATAAGTACGAAGAAACATTGATAAAACACTATACTAATTTGGCAATAAAAATTGTAAATAGTTATATAAATATGGTTAAGATGCAAGAAAATGATTTGGGGGTTTCTTTGATATAATGGAAAATAATTTAGAATTAGAATTAATTAATAAGATTATGTTGTTTGGAACAATATTAAAAGAAAGAGGCTTTGATATTAAACTTAAGTTTTGGAATGTTGAACCCATTGAAATAACGGCTTCAGATATTATGGCTTTAAAAAATTCTTTGCATTATGCTTTTTATAATGTTTTTGAAATATTACTAAGAGATGGAGCGTCATTTAATAGATACGATTTAGAAGCTTTCAGTAGTATGTTTGGGGTTACTGTGGAAAATTTTATTGAATTTTTGGATAATTTTATAGATGTATCTAGTAGAGTGATGAATAAAAAGGCGGAACAAAGGACAGAAGAAGATAATTTTAAAGTAATGATACTCTCTTGGGATTTAAATAATTATCGTAAGAGAATGATAAATTATTTATTAGAGGCTTTATTAGAAATGACACAAAAATTACACGATGGAGTAGTTGATGAAGAAATAGTTCAAAAATATGATAGTTTATTTATTATTGAATCACTTAATTTTGGAGGACGTTAGAAAATTTGCGGGAAAATGCAAATTTTTTGTTGCTTTTAATAGAATTTAATGGTATTATTATAGTCGTATGACTGCGTTGATGTGCAAGGTTACTGATACACTAGGGTAAGTTGGTAGAGAAAAGTGTCTTAGAGAACTTGTACGGAGTATGTCTATACTAGATATAGGCGAAAGGAGGACATGCAAGTGTCAAATACAAAAGTAAGAATCAATTTGAAGGCATATGATCATCGATTACTTGATGTTGCAGCTGGAAAAATTGTGGAAACTGTTAAGAGAACTGGTGGCGAAATTTCTGGGCCTGTACCTCTACCAACAGAAATTGAAAAAGTTACAGTGCTAAGAGCGGTACACAAATATAAGGATGCACGTGAACAATTCGAAAGAAGAACTCACAAGAGATTAATCGATATTAAAAATCCTAGTAAGGAAACGGTTGATGCGTTAACTCATTTAGA
>CALVVJ010000080.1 GCA_944363835.1 uncultured Bacilli bacterium
CGCTTTTTTTCTTGATAATTATAGCATAATATATAGAATTTTGCACTTATATTTTACATTTTTTTTAACATAATAAAATTTAGGTGATATAAATTGAAGAAAGTACGTTTTTTATTCAAGTTAGCGCTTTTTGGATTTATATCTTTTATCGTTATAATAATTGGGCTTTATACTTATGCATATCTTAGTCCAAAGCTGGATTTAAAAACCAGTGGAAGTTTATACTTGTATGATAATAACAGTGAACTTATATATCAAGGATCTAGGAACAATGAATGGGCAAACATTGAAGATATAAGCACTTATTTAATTGATGCTACAATTGCTGTTGAAGATAAAAATTTTTATAAGCATCATGGGTTTGATTATTTAAGAATAATTAAAGCAATGTATCTTAATATTAAAAATGGAGCGATTGTCCAAGGAGCATCAACTATTTCGCAACAATATATTAAGAATTTATATTTAGATTTTGATCAAACTTGGGAAAGAAAAATTGAAGAAGCATTTTTGACTTTAGAATTAGAAGTACATTATGATAAAGATGAGATATTAGAAGGCTACTTAAATACCATCAATTACGGACAAGGAAATATGGGAATTGTCAATGCTTCAGCTTATTACTTTAATAAAAAGCCAAGTGAATTAACTTTAGAAGAAGCAATAATGTTAGCGGGCATTTCTAAAAATCCGGCGGCCTATAATCCAGTATCAGATTATGATGCATGTATTAAAAGAGCAAAAATTGTTGCTAAAGCTATGCTTAATAATAATTATATTGATCAAAAAACATATGATAGTTTATTTCAAGAACAAATTGAAATATATGGTCAAAATAAAACAAATAATTTACAAATGTTAATGTATTATCAAGAAGCTGTTTTAGAAGAACTAGCAGATATTCCAGGAATACCGGAATCATTAATTGATGCTGGAGGGTTAAAAATATATACAACATTAGATATGGATACACAAACGAACATGGAAGAAAACATTTTAGCCAATCGTCCAGATGAAGATATACAAGTTGCGAGTATAATAGTAGATCCTAACACTGGAGCAGTTCAGGCTTTAACTGGTGGGATGGACTATGCAACTAGTCAATATAATCGGGCATTGGAAAGTGTTAGGCAAGTTGGTTCAACAATGAAACCATTTCTCTATTATGCAGCGCTAGAAAACAATATGACAATGTCTTCGACGTTTTCTAGTGAACCGACGACATTTAATTTATCTAATGGGAAAACCTACAGTCCAGCCAATGCAAGTGATTTATATGCCGATAAAGAAATTACGATGGCAGCTGCTTTGGCTTTATCTGATAATATTTATGCCGTTAAGACCAATTTGTTTTTAGGGGAAGATGCTATGATTGAAGTCGCTCATAGAACCGGGATTAAAGCCGATTTAAATGAAGTTGCATCTTTACCTTTAGGTACTAGCGAAATAAATTTAATTGATTTTGCTACTGGCTATACAACTTTTGCATCAGGAGGCTATCAAAAAGATTTGTATTTTATTGAAAGAATCGAAGATATGGATGGCAATGTTTTATATGAACATGAAGAAAAAAATAAGTTGGTTCTTAATCCTAATTATACTTATATTTTAAATGAAATGATGAATACTACCTCAAATGCTGCTTTTGTCGATTATACTACACCAACAGCATTAACAATTGCGGCAAATTTTACAAATAAATATGCTATTAAAACTGGTTCTACTAATACAGATTTTTGGATTGTAGGATATAACAAAGATGCTTTAGTTATGACATGGATGGGGTATGATGACAATCAAACTATTAGTTCTAAAGTTCGAACAAGTTCAAAAAATGCTTGGGCCTCAACTATAGAATATGTGTTAAAAGACGTCGATACTGATTGGTATGAAACACCCAAAAATGTAATAGCAATACCTCTCGATGCAATTACTGGAGAAGTTACTAATGATACCTCAAAAGCAGCGCTTTATTACTACGTTAAAGGATCAGAACCAGGTGTTATAAATGAACAATATGTTAGTGGAGAAGATGAAAAAAATACTGAGTGAATTTGTCAGTATTTTTAAATTTTATCTTTTTTTATTTTTATTGTTATTTGATATTCCGTTGGTAAATTCATTTCTTCAATTACAACTTTATCACTATCAAAATTAAGACCACGGACAGTTTTAATTACATGATCTAAATATTCATCATTCATAACTTTATTGGCTGTTGGACTTGCTGGAACAATAAAGTCATCAAGCATTTCTATATTATCTGTTTGTTTTAATAAATCAATTGGCTTTTTTTCTTCTTCTGCTGCTGGAAGCTCAAAAGTTTTTTGTGGTTCTTCTAAATCAAGATTGGCAGCTTGGCTTTCCAAAAAATTAAAAAACTTATTAGGAACTTTTTCTGGAGTTGCTCCAAAAGGGGCAGCATTACTACTTATAGAATTAGGATTCACATTATTACCTCCTTGTGGTTTTGGAGAAACACTACCATTTAAAGAAGAAATGTCGACAGCATTATTGACAATATTTTCAATATTTGGAGTATTTTTTATAATCGGTATATCATCGATATCAGCTACTTCTTTTGAAGTTGTTTCATTTGAAGTTTTTGGTTCTTCTAGTGTTTCCACGGGTTCAGTATTAGTTGATGATGTTTGTGTGGTTGATTGATTACCATTTAACAAAACATTAAGTGCTTCTAAAGCTTTTTCAGGACTAGGTGTTGCAATAGGTTGTTCTGGTTTGGATGGTATTATTTCTTCATTTGGCCCAACAATTTTCTTGATTTCATCTTCTAATTGTTTTACTGTTAATCTTTCATTTATTATTTTGTTTAATAAAACTTTTTGCATTTCACGATCTTTAACTTTTAATAAAGAGCGAGCATGTCTTTCAGAAATTTGTTCTTTAATAACTGCTTGTTGAACAGACTCATCTAAAGATAGTAAACGCAATTTATTAGAAATAGCAGACTGAGATAATCCCATTTTTTTAGCTAAATCTTCTTGTGTCATATACCCTTTTTCTAATAAGGCTTGATATGATCTAGCTTCTTCAATGGCACTTAAATCTTTTCTTTGAACATTTTCTACAATTGCTACTTCGGCAGATGCGGCATCACTTAAATTGGATATAATAGCGGGAACTGATGCTAAACCAGCCATTCGGGCAGCTTTATAGCGTCTTTCTCCAGCTACTATTTCGTATTTATCATTTTTTCTTCTCAAAACTAGGGGTTGGATTATTCCGTGTTGCTTTATAGAAGCAGCAAGATCACTTAATGAAGCATCATCAAAAGCCAATCGCGGTTGAAAACGATTGGGAATTATATCTTCAATAGGAACCTGTAGTATTTTTTCTTCTGTTTGTACACTATTATTCACTAAAATCAACCCTTATTCTCTTATAATTTTATCCTATATGAGTTATTTTTGCAATGGTTTTTTAATAATTTTTTCATAAGGACGCACTTTATTTAAGTCACTTTTTTGCTCTTTTTTAATGACTATAAGTGTTCTTTTGCCGGTTTCATGAGGTAAAGTAAATTCATTTATAGCGATGATTTTTCCACCAAGATAAGTAATAGCATATTGACTATTATAAATTTCTTCTTGAGCATTGCCTTTCATAGCTATGAAGTATTTATTTATGGCCACCAAAGGCAAAGCAAGTTCTACTAAAACTGGAAGATTAGTTACGGCGCGAGCAGTTACAACATCCATTTTATTGATAAATTCTTTAGTTAAATTTTCAATGCGATTGTTGATAACTTCTAATTTATCAACACCTAATTTTGCTTTTAATTCAGTTAAAAATCTGGTTTTTTTATTATTAGAATCTACTAAATATATTTGTAATTCTGGAAAAAATATTTTTAAAACCATGCCAGGAAAACCTGCACCTGATCCGATATCTAACAACGTATTTTCTTTTTTTAAATCGATAGCTTTTATTAATGTTAGAGAATCATAAAAATGTTTTAAATAAACTTCTTCCCGATTTTTGATAGCAGTCAAATTGGTGTGAGTATTATATTCTAATAAAAAGTTACAATAAATATCTAACTTTTCTAACTGTGCTTTGGTTACATCTATTCCCAAAGTTTTTACTTCTTCAATAAATTCTTCTAAATTCATTTGTTATATTCCTTCTTT
>CALVVJ010000081.1 GCA_944363835.1 uncultured Bacilli bacterium
CTTTAAATGAAATAATTACTGAAGTATTAAAAATTGAACTACAAAAAAAGATAGATATGACTTGCAATATATTAAAAAGAGAGCTACTATGTATTCATACTCATTATTCCCAAATGGAAGGGAGTAGTAATTAATGGTGGGGAATAATAGTTTTAAAGTAGGAATGTATATAAGATTATCAAGAGATGATGGTAATTTAGAATCTGATAGTATTGTTAGTCAAAGAAGTTTACTTAAACAATATGTTAAAGAAAATAATTATAATTTAGTAGAAGAATATGTAGATGATGGTTATACTGGTACTAATTTTGATAGACCATCATTTAAGAGAATGATTAAAGATATTGAATTAGGAAAAATTAATATGATTATTACCAAAGATATGTCTAGATTAGGTAGAGATTATATTGGCACTGGTGAATTAATTGAAAAATACTTTCCAAATAATAACATTAGATATATTGCAATTAATGATGGAATAGATACTTTTATTGATAATACAAATAACGATATTGCCCCTTTTAAAGCAATTATGAATGATATGTATGCTAAAGATATTTCTAAAAAGATTAAAAGTAGTTTACATTCAAGAATGAAAGATGGTTTATATGTTTCTGGAAGATGTCCTTTTGGTTATATGAAAGACCCAAATAATAAAAATCATTTAATTATAAATGAAGAACAAGCAATTGTTGTTAAACTAATTTTTGATTTAGCACTTAAAGGAAATACATATCATTTTATTGCACAATACCTAACTAAAAGAAAAATTAAAACTCCAGCATCTTATTATAATTATGTATGGAATACTAAGTGCATAAATACCAATTGCATATCACAAGAATATGGAGTATGGGTTGATACAACAATTAAGGTAATTCTTACTAATCAAATATATGTTGGTGATACAGTTCAAGGCAAGACTAAAAAGATTAATTATAAGTTGAAAAAGACAGTTAAAAATATGCCAAATGAGTTTATAATAGTGGAAAATACTCATGAAGCAATAATAGATAGAGATACTTTTAATTATGTTCAAACACTTTTACCTAAAAATGTTAAAAGACCAGAGAAAAAAAGATTTTACTTATTAGATGGACTTTTATATTGTGGAGATTGCAAACATCGTATAACTATTAGATATCAAAATAAAACTGGGAGAAGTTATACCACTTGTGACTATTATAGAACTTATTCTAAATATCATGTTTGCACAACTCATACAAATAATTATGAAACACTAGAAAAAGTTATTTTGGATAATATAAAAGAAGTTTGTAAAAATTATTTAGATAGGAATAAAATAAAAGATTCTATTGATGATATAGAATTTGAAGACAATACTTTAAAGATTAAAAAGCAAATTGAAAGTCTAGAACTTAGTAATAATAAACTAACAGAAAACTTAGATAAAAACTATATGAATATGTTAAAAGGTATTATTGATGAAGAACAATACATTAGAATAAGTGAAAATCTAAAACAAGAAATAGAAAATAATAAATCAAGTATTGATAATCTTAAAAACGAAAATAAGGAAACTAATAAAATAGACAAAAAACAAATAGAAAAATATATAAATGAATTTTTATATTTAGAAAATCCAACTAGAGAATTAATAATTAATTTAGTTGAAAAAATTTATATCTATCAAGATAAAACAATAGATATTATATTTACATTTAAAAATGTTACATAAAAAATGTATCTGGGGATACTTTGTATAACATAGCTAAACGTTATAATCTTTCAGTAGATACTTTAAAAGAATTAAATAATTTAGATAATAATATGTTAAAAATTGGTAGTGAGCTTATTATTCCAGGAACAAAAAACTATCAAACATACGTAGTAAGAACAAGAGATTCTTTGGCTAGTATTGCTAATATGTTTAACACAACAATTGACGATATTAAAAGAATTAATAATTTAAAAACTGATGAAGTTTTAGTAGGTCAAGTTATTTTAATTCCATAAAAAAACGATTTTAATATCGTTTTTTTAAGCTAATTCCAAAATGAATGGATTTTCAATTGTTCCGTCTCCTTCTTGGATTAAAACATCCGAGCGAATATTGATAACTGGGCGAATTCCATGAAAATTTACGATGGAATACCAAGGATATAATGAACCAGACATAACAACAGTATATACCCGAAAATCACCTATTAAAGCATCAGAACTGGCTGGTGTCATAGTGAAATAACTATTATTTGTTCTTAAATAATATTCTTCATTTTTAACATTATCTTTACCACCAGCAAAAGCCACTTCGTCAGCTGTTATCAAAGCAACGGGATAAGTTAAATTTCCATTTCCGCGACTACTTGTCGTTGAAAATCTATCAGATTCTTGACCACATTTTAAAGTGGCTGTTTTATTACTATTATAATATAATCTTTCATAAGCTGAATATATAGTATTTGGCACTAAACTATATCCATCGCTAGTATTATTACTTGCTAATGTTCGATCATTACAAAAGGTTCCATCGACTATATAGTTGGTTAATAAATTTCCTGCACCATCATTTTTACCTACAATATTAGTTTGATACCAATTATCTAAAGCTATTTTTATATTACTACTATTTTCATTTGTTAACGTACTCTCATAGGTATTAGAAGAATAAGAAATATATTGAATCCTTGCTCTTGTTTCGCTTACATAACTATTAATTTTTATAATGACTTGACAAGAATCAGTACTATTTGTATTTTTACAGGTATATGGATAGTCTCCAAACTTATCTTGCATTTCGCTAAATGTTCCGCTGGTAATATCACCAGTTATTTTGAATGTTTCAGTCGCCGCGTCAAACTCATAACTTGAACCAAAATAATATTCAGTTAAAGCTGCAATGTTTGTATAACTTGTTTCTTCACTTGTATGAATTGAAAAATCTTTGCCATACATATACCCAACATAAGTTGGATCATAATACTTGTTATTATATTGATATGTTGTATTATTAATTGCAGTATTAATGCCACTTGCATTAGGCGTTGTACCATTATAAATCAAACGAATACTCCCATCTCCATTCATCCGAATGATTTTCCAATAAAAATCAGCAAAATAAACATTGTTATTCTCGACATCGCCTCGGTAAATATAAGAGGTCCCATAATCGTCCTCTACCACATATAAACCTTGCTCACTTCTTAGGGTGCTAGCTATTTTATAAGTATATACGTCAGCCAGGGTTATCCGTTGTAAACTTTGATCAGTTTCTAAGATTTTATACATAGTTGAACAACGATTATTTCCCATATTAGTTCCACCACATGTATAGTAATTTAAGTAAGTATCACTTAATGTATCTGTTATAATATCACCTGTTAATTTAAAAGTCCCTGTTGTTGAATCAAATTCATAAGAATTTGCAAAATAATATTTATATCCACTTTCTACTGTATAGGCATTATTTACATTATAAGTTACATATTCAATATATGTATAACTTGGAGCTGTATCATTTAAATTGGGATAACCTTTATCAGCTATTTGGGTCTTAGCAGTCTCTACATTATCCGTTTGATGTTCGGATACTAAAATACAGTCTCCTAATTCATTAAAACCATTATTTAAACAATAGTTATTTCCTTTAATCTCAACTCTTTTTACTACTTCATGCGTTTCGACATCATTTTTTACTAATTTAACATTTATATCACTTACCCCATTTGCATCATTTTTAGGTATGACATATACTTTAACTTCAACTGTTTTATTCGTTGCAAAGTCATACTCTAAACTTAAACTCTCAACTGGGGTTTCATCTTCTCCGCCTTCGGAGTCTTTATAGGCAAATAAAACATCCGAGTTAGTTCCACTTATTTCTAATTTCATGTTATCAGTTGCTTGAAGGGAAATTCCCGCTTGATTTACATCAAAGTAATTACTAATCTTCGCGATGAAATAAGCTTTATTATTTTCAACATAAGTTTCATCAGTTTCTAAGGCTAATGGCATATTCATACT
>CALVVJ010000082.1 GCA_944363835.1 uncultured Bacilli bacterium
TTCTTTAACAAAATCATTAACTTCTTCTTTTTTATAGCCTTGAATACTTGTACTAAACTTATTTACCATAAGGCCACCCCTACATTACCAATCTAATTCTTCATCTGTATTATTTTTACTTACTTTTTCGGATTCATCACTTATTTTACCTTGAACATTGACGTTCTTTGGTGTACATAAATAAATACCTACACCAATTTTTTGCATCGAACCACCAATAGCATAAATAACACCACTTAAGAAGTCGATGATTCTTTTAGCTTGGTCGCTAGTTACACGTTTTAAATTAACTACTACACTATTACGGTTCTTTAAGTGATCAGCAATTTGTTGAGATTCAGAATAAGCCCGAGGTTCTAACAAAATCATTTTATTACCAGATTTATCCGCTTCTTTAATTGCTTCTTCTTCACTCATATTGTAGTATTCATCTTCAGTACCTACTAAATTATCTTCATCACCATCATATTTAAATATATTTTTTATGTTAAAAGCCATGTGTGATTCCTCCCTAGTCTACTATCCCATTTTACCAAATTTTTAATTCTTTAGCAATAGTTAAAGCTCAATTTTATTATTAATGTAATCAACTAATTCATCAACTTTTAATGCTATTTGTCCCATTGTGTCTCTATCTCTTAGAGTTACTGTATCATTTTCTAATGTATTATCATCAATAGTTATGGCAAAAGGTGTACCGATAGCATCACTTCTTCTGTAACGTTTACCAATTGATCCAGATTCATCATAAGAGCAAGCGAAATGCTTACAAAGACGTGCATAAATGTCATTAGCTTTATCAGCATGAACTTTTTTTATTAAAGGAAGTATTGTGACTTTGAATGGAGCAAGTGCTGGATGAACTTTTAAAACTACTCTTTCTTCTCCTTCAATATTTTCTTTAGTATAAGCATCAGTAAGAATTGCTAAAAACAATCTATCTAAGCCTACTGATGGTTCGATTACAAATGGTAAATACTTTTCATTAGTTTCTGGGTCTAAATAGCGAAGGTCTGCTCCACTGTGGGTTTGATGAACACCAAGGTCATAGTCTGTACGATCTGCAATACCCCAAAGTTCACCCCAACCCATTGGGAATAAATATTCGATATCGGTAGTTGCTTTACTATAAAAAGATAATTCTTCTTTAGCATGATCTCTAAATCTTAAATTTTCTTTGTTTAGTCCAAGCGTCTTTAAAAAATCCATACAGAAATTTTTCCAGTAACCAAACCATTCTAAATCAGTATTAGGTTTACAGAAAAATTCTAATTCCATTTGTTCAAATTCTCTTGTTCTAAAAATAAAGTTACCTGGAGTTATTTCATTTCGAAAAGCCTTACCAGTTTGGCCAATACCAAAAGGAACTTTAAGGCGCATACTTCTTTCGACATTTTTGAAATTGACAAAAATACCTTGAGCAGTTTCTCCTCGTAAATATACAGTATTCTTAGTGTCATCAGTTACACCAATTGAAGTTTCAAATAACAAATTAAACTTACGAATCGGAGTAAAGTCGGTTGCACCACAAACAGGACATTTTATTTTGTTTTCAGCAATGTAATTTTCTAACTTTTCATTATCCCAACCATCACCAGTAATTTCACCTTTAGTAAAGTCTTCGATTAATTTATCAGCACGATGACGGCTTTTACATTTTTTACAATCTATTAGTGGATCTGCAAAAGATGCAACATGGCCAGATGCAACCCAAACTTGAGGATTCATAAGTATTGCAGCATCCAAACCAACATTATAAGGATTTTCTTGAATAAATTTTTTCTTCCAAGCGTTTCTGATATTTTCTTTTAAATTAGTACCAACTGGACCATAATCCCAAGTATTAGATAAACCATTATAGATTTCACTTCCTTGGAATATAAAACCATATTGTTTAGCATAATTTACCAATTCTTCCATAGTTATTTTCATAGTTATCTCTCCTTTATATGTAAGTATTATAACATCTATTTAGGCATTTTACCATTTAAAACGAATTCTAAGTAACAATCACTGCAAAGAGGAATGTATTCAATGTTTTCAAAAGCACCATCAATTACAACTTCTTTGCCACTGTAAATATATTTGCCATTAACACGTCTGGCATTAAACATGGCAGTTTTACCACAAGAACAATTAACCGTCAGTTCATGTTTTTCATCGCTTCTAGCTAAAAGTTCCATACTACCTTCAAATAAGTTGCCTTTAAAATTACTCTTTAGGGCATAACATACTACATTAATATTATATTTATGAGCGATAAGCCACAATTCATCAACTTGTTTTTTAGTTAAGAATTGAGCTTCATCTACTAAAATAAATTGCATATACTTATAGCGATTAAAATATTTTTTACTTAATAAACTTGCACTTTTAGGGATTAAAATATCACATTTAATATTTTCACCAATCCGAGTTATTACAGTATCTCCACCTTTGGTATCAACTTTAGGTTTTAATAATATCACTTTAAGTAAGTATTTAGAATAATTGTAATGGTCTTGAATTAATTTGGTAGTTTTACCAGTTTCCATTGTACCATAATATAAAGTTAAATTTGCCATAATTAAACTGTCCCAAACCCACTGAATGGCCATATGCGAAGAACCACTTCACCCATTAAGTCATCTTCTTTTATAGGGCCGAAATATCTAGAATCTTTACTTATTGGACGATTGTCTCCTAAAATGAAGTATTCATCATCACCTAGAGTTATTTCGTCATAATCGCCAGTATCACCATAAGCATATTCATCTTCAATAACTTCACCATTTATATAAATTTTATTATTTCTAATTTCAACTGTTTCTCCTGGTAAACCAATAATTCTTTTAATAATTATTTCATTATCATATTCTTCATCTAAAACAACGATATCAAAGCGATTAATTTTAGCCATTTTATATAATAGTAAAATATCGCCATCTTCTAAAGTACGGTTCATACTAGCTCCATCGACACGAACAGGAGTTATAATATATATCCTAACAATAATTATTAAAACAATTATACCAATATAAGGAATAAGCTCCCAAAGAATTTTTTTTACCTTTTCCATGATAATCACCTTAATTAATTTTACACCATTTATGGCAAAAAGAAAAGGAAAGTTTAATTTCTTTCCTTAACTTTGTATTCTTTACGCATTCCTTTGATAAAGTTAAGTTTTGCTCTTCTAACTTTACCTTTTTTAACAACTGTTATTGAATCAATTGTTGGGGCATTAACTGGGAATATACGAGATACTCCAACAGTACCTGACTTTTTACGAACTGTAAATGTTTCAGATACTCCACCACCACGTTTAGCAATTACTAAACCTTCAAATGATTGGATTCTTTCTTTTTTACCTTCTTTTACCCAAACATCAACTTTAACAGTATCCCCTACTCTAAATTCAGGAACATCTTTACGAATGTGTTTTGCATTAATCTTATCTACAAGATTAGCCATACTCTTACCTCCTTATTATTTTTACCTATAATCTTATATTAAATACAGCGGATTATATACCTTTTGGGTCCATTTGATTATAACATAAGTCCTTGATTTATGCAATAAGTAATTGTTCTTAAAAAAATTATGTTTTATATGTCAAATTTTGTCGGACGATTTTTCTTGCAAATTTAGATGTTTAACTTTAGAATAAATAACCGTCACCTGTGTGGTAGGCGCCTGCTTTTCTTTGTGAGTAATTCACTTTCAGGGGGAAAACTTTTGGGAAATTGGGTGAAAGCGAGGCGAGGTTATGAAAGATAATCTATTTTATCAAGTAGTAATAATTATGGTTCTCATCATTCTTGATCGAAACCATGAAAAAAAGGGCTCTTCGAAATCTAGTGGGGAGCTAAAATTAATTTTTTCTAATTAAACACTAAGAAAAACAAGCATTTTCAATGT
>CALVVJ010000083.1 GCA_944363835.1 uncultured Bacilli bacterium
AATATGATAATGATCAATTTAATGGGGTTATTGCTAAAAATTTGGAAGATGAAAAACTAGAGTGGATTAAAAATACGTATGATGTTAGCAATAATGATTTAATATTAATTGTCGCTGATAAGCCAAAAGTTGTTTATGCTTCTTTAGGAGCATTAAGATGCAAAATTGCTCGAGAACTTGGCTTAATTGATGAGTCTAAATTGAACTTTTTGTGGATTACCGATTTTCCTTTTTTCGAATATTCTGAAACGGAAAAAAGATGGAAAGCAGAACATAACCCATTTACAATGGTTAAAGATATTAATACAATTAATGATCCAAAAAATTGCATTTCAAGAAGTTATGATTTAGTTGTCAATGGGTATGAACTTGCTAGTGGTGGTGTAAGAAACCATCGTTATGAAGATTTACAAAAGATTTTTAAGGCTTTAGGTATTAGTGATGAAGATGCCCAGGCGAGATTTGGGTTTATGCTCGAAGCATTTAAATATGGTGTTCCACCGCATGCTGGTATTGCCCCAGGAATCGAAAGGCTTGTCATGGTTTTAGCGGGATGCGATGATATTAAAGATGTTATAGCTTTTCCTAAAACACAAACAGCACAAGATTTAATGGATGGTGCACCAGATGTGGTTAGTGAAAAACAATTAAAAGAATTGGGTATTAAAATAGATATAGATTAATAAGAAAGGAAATTATATTATGAGTAAATTTACAAAAGAAATGGTAGATAGTTATGCTGATAAATTACTTATTGGTTTAACAGAAGAAGAAAATGAATTAGTTTTAAAAGAATTTGATATAATCGATGCTAATATGCAAATAATTGCTGATATGCCAAATATTGGTGAAGTGATGCCAATGACTCATGCTTTAGATGACTTTGAATTTGTCTTAAGAAGCGATGAGATAGAAGAATCAATACCTATTGAAGATTTACTTCAAAATTGTGATGATTATGAAGATAGAGAAATCGAAGTACCAAAGGTGGTGGGATAATGATGGAATTAGGAATTGAAAAATTACATGAAATGCTTAAAAAGGGAGAAGTCACAAGTGATGAATTAGTTAAGGAATCCTTAAAAAAATCCCATGAAGTAGAGGAAAAGTGCAATGCCTTTGTTACTATTATGGATAATGCTTTAGGTGTAGAAGTTACTGACGATTTGCTTTCAGGAATTCCTTATGGTATTAAAGATAATTATTCTACAAAGGATATTTTGTCTACTGGTTCTAGTAATACATTAAAAGATTATGTACCATTTTTTGATGCAACAGCAGTGGCTAATTTAAAGAAGCATGGGGCAGTAGCAGTAAATAAAACTGCTTTAGATGAATTTGGTATGGGAGGAACAGGGACAACTGCTCATACTGGCGTCATAAGAAATCCGTGGGATACCAAAAGAATGTGTGCAGGATCTTCTAGTGGTTCAGCAGCTGCCGTAGCTGCAGGGGTTTATCCTTATGCTTTAGGAAGTGATACTGGAGATTCTATTCGTAAACCAGCGGCATTTTGTGGAATTGTGGGATATAAACCAACTTATGGAATGATTTCTCGTTATGGGTTATTTCCTTTTGCTTCTAGTTTAGATACTTGTGGAGTGCTTACACGTAGTGTTAAGGATGCAGCAATTGTAGTAGATGCTATGAAAGGAATCGATAAGTATGATCAAACTAGTTGGGATTCAAGTGATATTCACCTATATGAAGCTATCGACGGAAAAGTCGATGGTAAAAAATTATTTTATATCAAGGAAATAACTGATATAAGTAATTATCCTGATGCATCTAAGGAACTTAAAAGACATTTAGAAATATTTTATGAAACAATTGATAAATTAAGGAAAGTTGGCGTAGAGGTAAAGGAAGTATCGATTGATAAGACATTACTTCAAGCTATACCTAGTGTCTATGTTTGTTTATCTTGTGCCGAAGCGACTAGTAATATGTCAAACTTGACTGGAATTATATTTGGGCCACGTGGTAAGGGAGATAATGTCATGGATATGATGAAAGATCATCGGACCAAAGGCTTTTCCCCACTTATCAAAAGAAGATTTGTCATTGGGTCTTATATTTTACAAAAAGAAAATCAAGAAAGATATTTTGTCAATGCTCAGAGAGTTAGAAGATTAATTGTCGATAAAATGAAAGATTTGTTTAAAACTTATGATGCTTTAATATTACCAGTATCTACAGGGGTCGCTCCTTATATTGATGGTTCTAAAGATGAGCTTAATAGTGATGATACTGCTATACTTGAAGAACACTTACAGATAGGAAACTTTGGTGGTTTTCCATCAATTACAATTCCGGATGGTTTTATCGATGGCCTACCTGTAGGAATAAATCTAACAGGTAACTGTTATGATGATGCTAATGTTTTAAATATTGCTTATGCTTTGGAGTCTTTAATGGATTATAAAGATATGATAGCGGGGTGTTGTGATGAATAAATATAAAGCAGTAATTGGCTTAGAAATGCATTGTGAACTTAAAAGTAATTCAAAGGTATTTTCTAGTGCTCGTAACTCGTATAATGAAATAGCTAATGATAATGTAAGACCTGTTGATATGGCTTTTCCAGGAACTTTGCCAGTAGTAAATAAAGAATGCATTAGAAAAGCATTACTTATGAGTATGGTTTTAAATTGTAAACAACCAGAATATATGTATTTTGATCGTAAGAATTATTATTATCCAGATTTACCTAAAGGTTATCAAATTACCCAAATGCATAATCCTGTTGGTGTAGATGGTAGTATTACTATCGAATGTGATGGATATGATAAAGAAGTATTAATTCATGATATCCATTTAGAAGAAGATGCTGCAAGTCTAGATCACTTATATGATGTATCTTTAATCGACTACAACAGGGCTGGTGTTCCGCTTTTAGAATTAGTTACGGAACCGTGTTTAAATTCGGCAGATGAAGCGGTAACTTTCTTGGAAACAATGCGAAGAATTTATCAATATTGTGACGTTTCAGAAGCTGATTCTAAAAAGGGCCAAATCAGGTGTGATGTCAATGTATCAATAATGGATCCTGATGCAAAAGAATTAGGAACTAAAGTGGAAATTAAAAATGTCAATTCTTTTAGTAATGTTCATGATGCAATTGAATATGAAATAAAAAGGCAATCAGAATTAAAAGATGCTGGAAGATATGATGAAGTTGAACAAGAAACTAGAAGATTTGATGAAGAAAGTGGAACAACTATTAGAATGCGGAGTAAAGTTGATGCAATCGACTATAAATACTTTGTTGAGCCAAATATACCAAAATATCGTATAGACAAAAAGTGGTTAGAAGAAATAAGAGCAACAATACCGATGCTACCTCGCGACAGAAAAGAAAAATACATTAAAGAGTTTGGTTTGTCAGAATATGATGCTAATATTATTATTAAAGAAAAAGATTATGCTGATTACTTTGAAGAATGTGTTAATTTAGGTATGGATGCTAAAACAGCAGCTAATTGGTTAACAGTTCATATAATTGCTTATTTAAGTAAGTATGATATAACTTTAGGAGAATTTTATTTGAAACCTAGTCTATTAAAACAATTGATAGATGAACAAGTAAAAGGAACAATTTCATCAAAGCAAGCTAAAGAAATATTTTTTAAGTCTTTGGAAGAAGAAAAAGAACCGAAAACTTATATTAGTAAAGATAATGCCCAAATTACTGATAGAGGGGAAATAGATAGTATTATTACAACAATACTTCAAAATAACCCAAACCAAATAGAACAATATAAGAATGGTAAAACTAATTTATTTGATTATTTTGTTGGTCAAGTAATGAAGGAAACTAGAG
>CALVVJ010000084.1 GCA_944363835.1 uncultured Bacilli bacterium
GATCAAGCAGGAAATGTTACAAATAATGGGGAAGCAATTGGTATTTCTAATGTAAACAGAATTTTCGTTGATACAACTGCACCAGAACTAACTTTGGTTGGTAAAGAAGAAACATATGATAATATTCTTCGTATTGAAGCTGGTACAGAAATAACTTTAGAAGATGTATTAGCAACTGCAACTGATGCATCATTTGATGGTGAAATTACTGTTGAACCATATCGTGCAGAATTTTATGCAAATACTGGTATAGCAGAAGATAATGATTATACATACGATTTTTCTAATGGTTTTGATACTAGAAAACCAACTGGATCAAGATATAATATCTATTATAAAGTAACTGATAAAGCAGGTAATACTACTGAAGATGTAATGATTCTTGCAATATCTGATACTACTGCTGCAACTATTACACCAAACCAAGATGATAATTATCATGTAGAATATGGTAGTGAATATACTTCTGTTACAGCAAAAGTAACTGATAATGTAGATGAAACCGATATTATTGAACCTTGGGAATATATTAGATTTGATTTTCAATTCAACAATTTAGGTGAAGTATATTATAACAATACATTCGATACTACTAAACCAGGACGTTATTTGGCAATTTGGGATTATAAAGATTCGTCTGGAAATGTAAGCGATACTTTAAAAAGATGGGTAATAGTAAGTGATACTACTGCTCCAGCATTAGTAGTTGATACGGTTGAAAATGAAGTTTCTATAAGTGATAACCCTCAAGTTCATGCAACTGACTTACAAGAATTTGAAGTGGTAATATATTGATGCAAAGAAGTAAAAAGAGATAAAGCAACATTAAATAGTGAAGGTCTATATTCAGTATGGTTCGGAATTGGCCATTTAGCTGATGGTGACTATGTTGTTGAAGCAACAGATGCTGCTGGAAACACATCAAAAGAAGAATTTACATTAATAAGATTAAATATAACAGATTCTGATGTTGGTTCTAATCTTATAGATACATCTAGTAACACTATAAATAATTTCAATTCATTTGCTGTTAAATTTAATAAAGATTTAATATTTGAATATGGGTCAACCGATAAAACTTATACAATTTCATTTGAATATAGCACAGATGGAGTAACATACAATGAATCTGATTATAAAATAACAAATTGGGCTGATGCTTTAGTAAAAAATCCTTATTCGTCTCCAGCTGAAAGATATATATTAAGTCCTAGTGTTACTATTCCTGCTGGCTCTCCAATTTATTGGAGTGGAACTAAAGTCGGAGAAAGATGGACAGAAATATATGATGCAATTGTTGCTACAAAAGGGACAGATGATAAGGTATATGTAAAAACAATCTTTACAGTTGTTCAACCATCATATACTAAATCATTTGAATTAGGAGAAGTTATTTACTCAGATGGTGGCAATGAAGTGTCTGAAAGAGGAATGGCTGAATTCAATTAATGATTTTAATATCAATAAGTTTAAAGAGCAAAATTAATTGCTCTTTTTTTAATACTTTGGTAATGTATTAAAAAAAGATAAATTCTTTGCAATAAAATTGATTCCTATTGCATTGTCTTAGTGAAAGGAGTTAAAAACAGTGGAATTAAGTAGTTACATTGTAAGAATAGCAGATAAAGATACAAATGCTTTACATGAATTATATGAATTTATAAATAAAAATGTTTATGCATACTCATTAAGTATTTTAAAAAATCATGATGATGCTTTAGAGGTAATGCAAGATACATTTATAACTATTTATAATAATGCTGATAAGTATGAAAACCAAGATAAACCAATGGCATGGATACTTACTATTACTAAGAATTTGTCTTATATGAAGTTAAGAAAAAGTAAAGTAACAAGTGATATTGATGATATAGTATTTGCAAGTAATGATAATCATGATGATAAATTATTAGTTAAGTATCTATTAAATAAATTAACTAAGGAAGAAAGAGAAATAGTAATACTTCATATTGTAAATGGATTTAGGTTTCATGAAATAGCTAAATTGCTTAATTTAAAGTTGTCTACGACATTATCTAAATATCACAGAGCAATTAAAAGAATCAAAGAAATTGTAAAGGAGGAATCGATATGAGTAAAATAAAGAAAAAAATTAAGGGGGCTTTTAATAGTATCGTACTTCCCGATTTTGATATGAAAACTCTAGAAAAAAGGAAAGGAATGGTATTAGTGAAAGAAGAGAGTAAAAAGAGTAAAAAGGGGTTATGGATTGGTTTATCTACAGCAGTGGTTGCTGTTTGTGTTTGTTTATTTATTGGCTTTGGCTATTTTAATAATAATATAAAAGTTGCATCTACAATTGGTATTGACGTAAATCCTAGTATTACTGTAACTGTTAACAAAAAAGAAAAAGTACTTGATGTAACAGCCAATAATGATGATGCTCGCATTATTCTGGAAGGAATGGATCTGGCAGGTAGTGATATAAATGTTGCTATTAATGCCTTGATTGGGTCAATGGTTAAAAATGGCTATATTGATGAACTTGCTAACTCAATCCTTATTTCCGTAGATAATCCAAATAGTGCTGAAAGTGAAGCACTAAGACAAAAAATAGTTGATGAATTAAATGCATTCATAAATAGCGGAAATAATATTTCTGTTGTTAGTCAAAGTATTACTTCAAGTAGTGATAAAGAAGCACTAGCAAATAGTTACGGTATATCAGTAGGTAAATTAGAACTTATTGAAAAATTGATTGCTAAAAACAATTTATATACTTATGAAGACTTAAAAGATTTATCTATTAATGAATTAAATTTATTACTTGGAAGTACGACAGAAAATGTAACTACCTCTGGTACTGCCAGTGATAAGTCATATATAGGTAAAGATAAAGCGTTAGAAATTGCTTTAAGTGATGCTGGAGTAAGTAGTGTAACTTGGAGTGAAGTAGAAATGGATTATGATGATGGCTTCATGACTTATGAAGTAGAATTTACCTATAATAATCGAGAATATGATTATGAAATAAACGCTACAACTGGAGATATTTTAGAATCTAATAGAGAATATGATGATGATGCAAATACTAATAGTGGTTCATCAAGTAATAGTAACAGTTCTAGCAGCAGTTCAAGTAATAATAGCTCAAGTAGTAATACTAATACATCTTCTATTTCATCAACCATTTCTGGTTATGAAAGTGAAGCAGAAAGTATATTAAGTTCTATCAATAATATTACAACTCCAAGTAACAGGGATGATGCTCTATCTTTACATAGAGAATGGGAAAGTAAGATTGAATCTTTGGATAATGAGTTAGATAATTATGATGATACTCTAGAAAGAATGTATAAACGTGGAGAATTATCGCGTAGTGATTATAATTCTTATGAACGCCAAATAGAAGCGATAGAAAACACTTTAGAACAAGCAGAAGAAACTTTAGAATACCGCACTGGTTATGATGATTAAAGAGTAAACTTAATTGCTCTTTTTTTTATTTACAAAATATGCTATACTCTCATCTTAAACACTTTTTTTAAAAAAAGCCTTATTTTATCTAGGTTTATGGCATGAAAAAAATGCGTACATTTTTTATAAATTGACGCTTAAAAAAATTTTTTTTAATTATGCCTTTAAAATAAAGGGATTTATATACCATATATTGCATTTTATCATTAAAACCTTTCTAACACAAGATGTACTTGAATGTACGCATTTTTTTAAAGTGAAATTTGACAATAAAAAGTCTTATAAAATAAGGGCTGGGAAGC
>CALVVJ010000085.1 GCA_944363835.1 uncultured Bacilli bacterium
AAAGTCTACCACTTATGTTAATTAGAGCTAGACAAACTAGTAAAACATATATATTAAATAAGTTTTGTAAACAATATTATTCAAATTGCATTTACATAAACTTAGAAAAATCCGAAGAAATTTCATCGATATTTGATAAGACATTAGATCCTCAAAATATAATTAAAAACATTGAAATAATTATGGAAACTGAATTTAACGTCGAAAACACAATAATTTTTTTCGACGAAATTCAAGCATGCGAAAAAGCTATTACGTCTCTAAAATACTTTGCTGAAAGCAATATTCCATATAAAATTGTCTGTGCTGGTTCACTCCTGGGGGTAAAAATAAACAGAGAATTTGTCTCATTTCCTGTTGGCAAAGTAATTATTAAATATCTATACCCATTGGATTTCGAAGAATTTTTAATTAATCTAGGTGAGAAAAAATTAATTGAAGAAATTAAAAGTCATTACCAAAGTAATGAGCCTTTAATTGATGCTGTACATAACAAAGCCCTAGAATTATATAAAACTTATATGATTCTAGGAGGAATGCCTAAAATTATAGAAGATTATATCAATAATAAATCAATAAGTCCTTCACTACTAGAATATCAAGATATGATAATTTCTTCTTATCTAGCTGATATGAATAAATATACTATTAATACCGAAAGTATAAAAAATAATAAAATATATTTATCTATTCCTAAAGAACTTGCCAGAGAAAACAACACATTTAAATATAGCATTGTAAATGAACAAGCAAGAAAAATAAGATATGAAAATAGTATAGATTGGCTAGTAGCAAGTAATATGGTATTAAAATGTAATTTAACAGAAAAAAATGAATCTCCGCTCAAAGCGTATGAAAATACCGACAAGTTTAAATTATACCTAAGCGATATAGGACTACTTAGAGCATTATCTAATATATCTCCAAATGAAATATTATTAGAAAAAAACAAAATGTTCAGCGGAGTTTTATCTGAAAACTATGTAGCAACAGAATTAATGCCCAAAACCAAAGAATTGTTTTATTATACCTTTGCTAATTACGAAATTGATTTTCTTATAAATATAAATGGTGATATAATTCCAATCGAAGTTAAGGCAGACAGAAGAAATACTAGTAAAAGTTTAAATGAATATATCAATAAATATAAACCATCTTTTGCCATTAGAATAAGTACCAAAAACTTTGGCTTTGAAAATAATATTAAATCAGTTCCGTTATATGCAGTATTTTGTATAAAACTATAAAACCAAAATGAGAAGCTTTTTTGACCGATTACATCGAAAAAGCTTCTCATTTATTTTTCTATTTCTAATAACAGACTTTCTAAACTATCTATACTAGTTGATGCTCCTCCAACTAAAAAGCCATCAACACACTTAATTGCATTAATACTTGCAATATTATCTTTATTAACACTTCCCCCATATAATACATCTAATCTTGTATCATAATTTTCTTCTATTATATCTTTAATAAACTCTACTGTATCTTTTATTTCTTTTACTTGAGGTATTCTGCCAGTTCCTATCGCCCAAACTGGTTCATAAGCAATAATTATATTCTTAACTTCTACATTATTTAATACTTCACTTATTTGCTTTTCTAAAACCATATAAGTATTACCCTCTTCTTTATCCTTTAATGTTTCTCCAATACAATATATTACTTTAATACCACTTTCTATTGCATTATTTATTTTATTTATAAAATCTATATTTATTTCATGTTTATATTCTCTTCTTTCACTATGTCCCACTATTACATATTCTACCCCTAAACTTTTAAGTTGTTCTCCAGTTACTTCTCCTGTAATAGTTTTATCCATAAATGAAGATATATCCTGACTACCTATACTATATCCATTCTTATCAAAAAACGCTAAAAAGGGTAAAGATGGTACAATTACCAACTTTACCTTTTTACTTTCAATTTCACTTAATCTATTATTATATCTAACTATATCATCTTTAACTAATTTATTTTTAAAATTACAAACAAAATACTTCATAATACTATTCCATCCATTCTAAGGCTTTTAAAGTTCCATCTGCAATATATTCTAGTGTTGCCCCTCCACCACTAGACATAAATGAAAACTCATAGCCAAACTTTTTCGCCGCTGAAACAGTATCTCCACCACCAACTATAACCTTTTTATTACTTTCTTTAAGTATTTTAAATAAACCACTTGTTCCTTCTGTAAATCGATCATCTTCAAATTTACCACAAGTGCCATTGACAAATATTATTTCACTTTGATTAATATATTTCTTATATAATTCTAAACTTTTACTTCCAATATCATATATTATACCATCATCTATTGTAAAATCTACTGGAAGTATTATTTTACCCTTATATTTATCCATTAAATCCCTTAATTCATTTAATATATTATCATCACTTGTAGCAATACTACTACCAACATCGGCACCTTTAGCCTTCAAGAAAGAATTAGCAATACCTCCACCAGTAAGAAGATAATCGCATCTATCAAGTAAAGATTTAATTATAGGTAACTTATCATCAACTTTAGCTCCACCCATAAATACTCCGAAAGGATGAGGAGTATTTCTTACTAATATATTTAAATTATTTAATTCTTCTTCAACTAATAACCCAATACAATGTGGTAAAAACTTGGCAATACCTGCAGTAGAAGCATGAGCCCTATGCATAGAACCAAATGCATCATTAACATAAACATCTCCTAAACTTGCCCAAAACTTAGCAAGTTCTTCATTATTATTACTTTCTAACTTTTCAGGATAATCCATTATTCTAGTATTTTCTAATAAAATAACATCTCCCTTGTTACATGAATCTACAAATTCTTTAACTTTTGCTCCATTACATTTATCCACAAACTTTACTTCTTTTCCAAGCAAATTACTAAGTTCTTGCCCCACATACTTTAAAGTATTCTTTATTTTATCTTCTTCACTTTTAACTCTACCAAAATGACTTAATATAACTATCTTACAGTTTCTATCTAATAAATACTTTAAAGTATCCAAACTCTTAACTATCTTACTATTATCAGTTATTCTAGTACCCTCCATAGGTACATTAAAATCACATCTAATTACAACGCTTTTATTACTTACATCAATATCTTTTAATGTTTTCATACTTTCCTTTCTACTTTATAACTATATTACTTTTCTTAAAATAAAAGTCTTTCCTACCATCCTTCTCTTTCGGATAGACTAGGCAGAATCCACTATTTTTTCATCAATCTATTTTATCAATCTCATTCACTCGTAGCCAAAAGTGTACCCCGCTTGCCTCGCACCGTACGGCGCGTAGACAAGCATTTGCTTAGCCAAGATTCAAAACAAATGGATCAGAACTTGTTCCTGTGCCTCCGGAAATTGTTGCTGTGGATGTCAGACTAAAGGACGGGCGAACAGCATTCGTATAGTTCACATTGAAGTAATACACGTAACCGCCGTAGTTGGAACCCACGCGGAACGCACTGTTCGTGCTACTCGCATTACGGGAAATTAACCATTCAAGTGAACCCAAATATAGCCAATTATCTGTTCCATAATTGTCTTCATATAACGCTGTTGTCCATTTATCAGGATTTGCTCCATATCCAAAATCTGATACAT
>CALVVJ010000086.1 GCA_944363835.1 uncultured Bacilli bacterium
AAGAAGTCGAAAGTTTAATTAAACAAAATGAAATTAACAAAGGTGTTCGTGCCTTACAAGACAATAGTGAAACTTTGCATACTTATTGGAATATCGGAAGGCTCATCGTCGAAGCTCAAGGTGGAAAGAAACGTGCTAAGTATGGCGATGGTTTGATTAAAGAATGGGGACATAAGTTAAGCGATAAGTATGGTAGAGGATATGATTATACTAATTTATCTAGAATGAGATCTCTATTTATAGCATTTCCAAATGTTGGGACACTGTCCCAACATTTAAGCTGGTCACATTATTACACAATTTTACCTATAAAAAATTCAAACGAACGTAACTACTATATTAATCAAGTAATACTTAATAATTTATCGGTCCGAGACTTAAGAAAAGAAATAAAGAATAAAGCATTTGATAGATTATCTTATGCTGATAAAGAAAATATAAAATTAATTGATGAAGAAAATACTACTCCACTTACAATTGAGGATATGATAAAAGATCCTATTATTTTAAAGATTGATAAAAATACAAATGATGTAAATGAAAAAGTCATCCATAAATATATTATATCTTTACTTGAAAATAAATTTTTAGAATTAGGTACTGGTTTTGCTTTAGTTGGTCATGAATATAAAATAAAAATAGGCAACTCTTATAATTATATTGATTTGTTGTTCTTTAATACTGAACTTAATGCTTATATTGTTGTTGAAGTTAAGACAAAGGAATCAAAACCTCAGGATATTGGTCAACTGGAGTTTTATGCTAATTATGTTGAAAACAATATTAAGAAAAATTATCACAATAAAACTATAGGTATATTAATAGTCAAGAAAAAGAATAAATATGTTATTGAATACACTACTAGTAATGATATTTATGTTACTACCTATATGTTAACTTAATTTATTAAGGAGGGTTTTGAAATATGAATTATTATAAAGAAGTCGAAAGTTTAATTAAACAAAATGAAATTAATAAGGGTGTTCGTGCCTTACAAGACAATAGTGAAACTTTGCATACTTATTGGAATATCGGAAGGCTCATCGTCGAAGCTCAAGGTGGTGAGGCAAGAGCTAAGTATGGCGATGGTTTGATAAAAAAATGGGGAGAAAAACTTAGTGAAAAATATGGGAAAAAATATAATAAAAGTAATTTATCAAGAGCAAGAATGTTTTATTTATATTTTCCAAATGTTGCGACAGTGTCGCAACATTTGAATTGGTCACAATATTGTGATATATTACCCATAAAAAATTCAAACGAACGTAACTACTATATTAATCAAGTAATTCTAAATAACTTATCAGTTCGAGATTTAAGGCGTGAAATAAAAAATAAATCATTCGATAGATTATCTTATGCTGATAAAGAAAATATTAAAATAATTACTGAAGAAAATACTACCCTAACAATTGAGGATATGATAAAAGATCCTATTATTTTAAAGATTGATAAAAATACAAATGATGTAAATGAAAAAGTCATCCATAAATATATTATATCTTTACTTGAAAATAAATTTTTAGAATTAGGTACTGGTTTTGCTTTAGTTGGTCATGAATATAAAATAGTAGTTGGTAAAAATCCATATCACATTGATTTATTATTTTATAATTATTTATTAAATTCATTTATTGTTGTGGAGGTTAAAACAAGAGCATTAAAGACTCAAGACATAGGTCAATTAGAGTTTTATGTTAATTATGTTGAAAACAATATAAAAAAGAATTATCACAATAAAACTATAGGTATACTAATAGCCAAGAAAAAAAACAAATTTGTTATTGAATATACAACAAGTAATGATATTTATGTTACTACCTATATGTTAACTTAAACCAAAAAAGAGTTAAAGCATTATATATGGCTTTAGCTCTTTTTCTTGGGTTTCATATATAGCAATATCTTTAGACTTGTATGTAAATATTACTTTATCTATAATACTATATATATTGGGGATAGTACTACCATTAATTACTTTTTTTATTAAATTATCATCTAATTCTATTATAGGATAACTTAGAAACTCTTTAATGTTGAGTAGTTTATAATTACCTTTTTCTATTTCTTCTAAAGTGTAAGAGTCTTTAATGTCAAAGTTTCCTTGTTTAGTGCGAATTAGATTGTTCATTGTACCTATTGTATTTAAGTTAGTACATATATCTTGGATTAAGGAACGAATATAAGTGCCTTTAGATACTTTAGTTTTAAAAGTAATGATATTATTTTTAAAAGATAATAATTCTAAAGAATAGATATTAACTTTCCTTTTGGGAAGAGTTATATCTATATTTTCTCTAGCATATTCATATAATTTTTTACCATTTATTTTAACGGCCGAATAAATTGGGACTTGTTGATTATATGAGACTGGAAAAGTAGATAATACTTTTTTTATTTCATCTAAAGTTACATTAGAATTTTCTTCATAGACGATATTACCAGTAATATCATCTGTATCCGTTTTTATTCCTAGTTTAATTTCTGCTATATATTCTTTATCATAAGAAGTTATTGATTCCACTAATTTAGTATATTTACCTATAAGACAAACTAGGACGCCGGTGGCGTTTGGGTCAAGAGTACCAGTGTGGCCAATCTTTTTGGTAGAAAAGATGTGGTTAAGTTTATTAACCACATCCCTACTAGTTAGTCCTTGGGGTTTGTTTACGACTAAGAGTGCATCCATCTGGGTTACTCCTTGTTAAAGCAATTGGTTTAGATAGTAAATAAGTTCTTTGAGAAGAAGTTATTCTTTGGGATTCATTAATAGCTTTAAAGCCATTATAAAAGGCTATATCTAAACTTTCTGCATCATATTTGGGTATTTCATAATAAAGAATAGAACAATCTAAAGATCGGGCATATTCTTCTAATTCGCTAATAATATCAGATATAATACGTATCTTTTCATCATAGTCTTGATATTCTAAAAATAACGTTTCAGCAATGTGAATATCAGAATTTTCATTAATACGAATTCTAGCAAGTGCAGATATTCTATTATCATTTTCTCTATATAAAATAAATTCTAAATTATCGTCTTCATAAACTGATTTAACTGCTCCAATAGATGAAGTAAGTATTTGGTCAGCTAAATCTTTTTTAGTTAACTTACTTTCATCCAATGAATATGTTATAGGTCCTCTAAAAAGAGTCGGACCTGTACCATACATATTAGTAAAAAGTTTATAGTATTCTTCTAGGACTACTCTTTCATATTCTTTAGGTAATTTTTCTCTTACGACATCGATCATTGTATCCTCCTTAATTTAAATTTATACCGTCAATACAGTTATTATATATCCAAAGTTTTAACTCTTCCATATCATTTGTTTCATAATAATTAATTAGTTTGGTAAAAAAATCTGCTTGTAGTTCATTAGCAATGGTTATTATTCCACAGCCATTATCTATCATAATTTTGTTAGCAAATATCATAGCTACTCTTTTATTACCATCGATAAACATTTGACGACGCATTAACCAAAGCATTATTTCAATAGCAATTTCAGTTTTGGTTTTTGCTTTTTGATTTAATAACTCTTCTAATTCTTCTTTAATTTGGCTCTCAATT
>CALVVJ010000087.1 GCA_944363835.1 uncultured Bacilli bacterium
TGATATTTCTTTAACGGATAAAAAATTGCTTTTAACGGTAAAAAATGTAAAAACAATTGATGAAGTAATTGCAAAAATTACAAATTTAGGTTTTGTTGTTTCAAAATAAATATTTTTAATTAAAACTTCGCAAATTTACTCTTTCTTTTTTATTGGTAATATTGTATACTGATAATGAAAGGAGTATTGTGGTGAAAAAATTAAAATTATTAAGTCTAGTTTTAATATTTGTTTTATGCTTTCTTTTAACAGGATGTGGAAATGAAAAAGTACTTAGTTGCTCAAAAACCGAAGAAGATAGTGGTATAAGCATGGAACAAACGATTGATGTAACTTTTCAAGATGATAAAATTACAAATGTGAAAATGTCAGTTGATAGCAAGGCAGTAGATGATGATATTAAAGAAAATTGGTCTTATTTTGTTAGTATTTTAGATGGTCAATTTCAAGAAACTGATGCTGCTGGAATAAGATTAACCAAGGATAACAATGAAGATGATTATACATATACAATTGTTCTTGATGTTGATTTAGAAACTGCTAATGAAGAAGATTTAGCTGACTATGATCTTGATAGTATTGTTGGGTCTGATGAAACTTATGATAGTATAAAAGAACAAGCTGAAGATGATGGATTTACTTGTAAATAGTAAATCCTTTTTTATAAAATTAGAATATAATATTAAAAATTAGAATATATTGCATTGTAGATAATTATTTAATCTTTTTATTAAAAATTTGAAATAATTATCTTTATTATATTGACAACTTTTAAAAAATTGGATATTTTATTGTTAAATAACTATGAAAAAGAAAAGTATAATGACGATTTTTTAAGCGAGCTAGAGTTGGTGTGAGTCTAGTAAAAGAATCATTAGAAAGAACACTTTGGAGTTGCTTACCAAACGAGTATAATCTCTAGTAGACTGAGCCGGGCGAATACCGTTAAAATTTCTAGATTTGTTAGAATCGAAAAGAGAGATTATAAAATATTTTTTTATAATAAATTGGGTGGCACCGCGAAATCCAGATTTCGTCCCAGTATGTGGGATAGGGTCTGGATTTTTTATTTTAGAAAGTGAGGAATATTTATGTGTAGTTTTTTAGTTTATACTAAAGAAAATATTAAAAAAGAAGACTTTGAAAAAAGTCTTGAAAAAATTAAATATCGCGGTCCTGATATGAGTAAAATAATTATTGAAGATGGAATGTGGGGTTTTAATCGTTTAACTATAATGGGACTTGATAGTTCTGGAATGCAACCTTTTTTAAATGGAAAAAGTAAAGTTGTTTGTAATGGGGAAATTTATGGTTTTCGAAAAATAAAAGAAGATTTAGAAAAGAAAGACTATAAATTTATATCAGATAGTGATTGTGAAATTTTGCTTCCTTTATTAAAAGAAATGGGAACCGATATGTTTCGTTTTTTAGATTCCGAATTTGCTTGTGTTCTTTATGATGGAACTGACTTTTTAGCCGCAAGAGATCCTATTGGTATTCGTGCTATGTTTTATGGTTATTCAAAAATTAGTCATGATATTATGTTTGCATCAGAAGCTAAGGCTTTAATTGATTTATGTTATGAAGTTTATCCTTTTCCCCCAGGGTATTACTATTATAAAGGAAAATTTGTTTGCTATAATGATCCCATTAAAGTTATGCAAAATAAAGATAAAATGCCAGAAATTTTAAAAAATATTCATGATAAATTAACAATGGGAATCAAAAAACGTTTAGATTCTGATGCGCCACTTGGCTTTTTATTAAGTGGTGGCTTAGATTCAAGTTTAGTTTGTTTTGTTGCTAGTAAAATATTAAAAAAGCCAATTCGCACCTTTGCTATTGGAATGAAAACCGATGCAATTGATTTAAAATATGCTAAGGAAGTTGCTGATTATATAGGGAGCGATCATACCGAAGTAATTATTAGTAAAGAAGATGTTTTGGCATCTTTAGAAGAAGTAATTTATCATTTAGAGTCGTTTGATATTACAACAATTAGAGCTTCAATTGGGATGTATTTATTATGTAAGTGGATTCATGAACATACAGATATTAAAGTACTTTTAACAGGTGAGGTAAGTGATGAGTTATTTGGATATAAATATACAGATTATGCTCCAAGTGCCAAAGAATTTCAAAAAGAAGCCGAGAAAAGAATTAAGGAATTATATATGTATGATGTTTTAAGAGCCGATCGTTGTATATCCGGTTGTTCCTTAGAAGGAAGAGTTCCTTTTGCTGATTTAGATTTTGTTCATTATGTAATGAGTATTGATCCTAAAAAGAAAATGAATACTTATGGAAAAGGAAAATATTTACTTCGGGTTGCTTTTGAAGGAGATTATTTACCAAAAGATATTTTATATCGTGAAAAAGCTGCTTTTTCAGATGCCGTTGGTCATTCGTTGGTTAATTATTTAAAAGAATATGCGGAAACTAAATATAGTGATTTAGAGTTTAAAGAAAAATGTAAACTTTATAAGGAACCAAAGCCATTCACCAAAGAATCACTTCTTTATCGCGAAATTTTTGAAAAATACTATCCAAATCATGATAGTTGGATAGTTGACTATTGGATGCCAAATAAGAATTGGGAAGGATGTAATGTAAATGATCCGTCAGCTAGAGTTTTAGCAAACTATGGTGATAGTGGTAAGTAAAAATATAGAGATTTATTTATAAAAAATACATAATATGAGTACTTTTAATGATTATTATGTATTTTTATTTTAAGTATTTAAAAAATAAGATATAATTAAATTATTAAATATGTTTTTAATAAAAAATAAATTATATTAAACTAAAAAAATATAATTAAGATTTTAATTTTAATAATTCTTAATAATAAAAAAATAATTATCTAACGCGTTGTGCTAGTTGAAGTTTAGAATGTTTGATATTTTAGTATTAGCACTAATTAAGGCTAATAAATTGAAATATAAGAATTTAACTTCCAACATAGTAGAAAGACCAATAATGGAATTAGCTCTTACTCTTTGAATATCAAAGTGTTCTATCAGTTGATTAAAAGTCGATTCAATTCTTCTTCTAACTTTTGAAATTAAATTCCTAAAAGCTTTTGGCAATGGTGTTTTACTATTGCTTCTTTTTAATGCATACAATTTAGTTCCACGTTCTTTTTTTAAATCTTTATCAATACTTCCTACATATCCTTTATCTCCAAATAAAGTATCAATGTAGATTGTTTCTGATAGTTCGTATAATGCTTCTCTATCATCCACTTCTGCTTTTGTTAGTAAATATTCAATTGGATTGCCATATAAATCAGTGATTACATGAACTTTCATTCCATAGTATCTTTCTTTTTTACTTTCGCAGTAACCGTAACTCGAATATTCTCTTAATCTTTTTCCGAAATGTGCTCTCCCAAACTTATTGACTATTAAAGGAAAACTATCTACAATTTTATATTCACAATTTTTATTTCGTTTTATCTTTTTGCGTATGTATTT
>CALVVJ010000088.1 GCA_944363835.1 uncultured Bacilli bacterium
TGTTCTTCGATAACTTTCAAAAGCAGTGCTTATCTCTTTTGTAAACTTTTTTCTAAATTCAGGATAAGTTATTTCTAGGGTTTCTCTTGTTAATTTATTTTTCAAAATCATCAGCTTCCTCCAACGGTAAAATCTCATCAAGTTTGATATTGTAGCGTTTGCCGAGCTTATCAACACAAGTTGCATAATCGATTTCTGCATCGGCAAACTTGTTTTTCCAAGTGTTAATTAATAATCCGATTTCACCTGTCTTAAGATTTAAAATCTTTGTTCCGTAAAGTGCATAATCTTTTTCCGCCATGATTCTTTCCTTTCAAGCATCAAATTTGAATAAATTTCATCAGGCATATCTGAATCAGTTAAAAACTCTTTCATAAATACAAATCTTTCTCCGTAATCGTTTTCGCAGATTACAGTGTCAACGTTGTAGAAACTAATTACTTTGAAATATGCATTATCAGAGTTTCTAAAATTTTTAATCTTTTTAAGTTTATATTTTTTGCCTAACTCAATCATTGCCACCTCTTATCAGCAATGATATTTATCACTCTAGGGGGCTTACATATCAAGTCACAATATCTAAATGTAACATTAGGATATAATTTATACTCTTTTGGGAACTATTTTGCTTTTAATATTGTTAATTCTATATGGAATTACATAAACATATTCTATTATGATTTGAGTAAAGTTAATCATTTCTTTGACAATTCTATCATCATAATTTACATCATCACCATGAGCTGCTTCATTTCCTAGTATGCGTAAAATATCTGAAGCTTCATTTATAACTTGAGGAAATACGCATTTTTGAGTTAAGTCTAATATTTTCTTTTCTAATGTTTTTCCTTTAGCATCTTTATCTTTACATATAATCTCAAGAGTTCGTCTTAAAGCAATTAAACAAATAACATTATCAACATAATGAACTTTTAATGCAGAAGAAAATGCATCATTTACTTTTTCTGGCACATTGGTTCCTGTATAAGTTTCTATTGGAAAATGAGTAGTATATATTTTATTATATTTTTGTCCATCATTAACAGAAAAGCTAATAGTATCTTCTCCCGAATAGAATGAGCCTAACGATATTTTTCCGCAAGAACAACATTTTAGCATAAGCCATTCTTGTTCCCAATAATAATCTCTTTCTTGATCACTATATTCAAAATATTTTCCAAGAATATCTAATTTGGTTTTATTGCCACAGTGTCTGCATTCTTCAATTATATAATCGTTAGAATTTTCCATTTTTACCCTATGCTGCTAAATTGCCCATTTCTTTTCCCCATAGTTGTATAATTTGGGGAATTTTGTCCTCTACCCAAGAAATTGAATTTACTTCTGTAACAGATTCAATAATCTTATCGTACAATTGTTTAATGTAAATATGTTTAAATTCTTTATTAGCTTTTTTTACATTTGCAACAACGCGAAGGATAGTTATTAATTGATTAATTGTAATAGGTATAATTTTTTGTTGAGCACCTTCATATTCATATTTTATACTTTGGTAGTATGTATTTATAGTATCTCTATGTAAAGATGGTGCTATAAACAAACAATAACAATCTTTATCGTTATTATTGTTTTCAAAATCTCTCAGATGTCTCATTACTGGTTGACCTTCATTATACCATTGGTCTCTACTTGATAACATTGTAACTTCGCACGTTGCATTAAAATCATCATAATAGCATTCAATATCGGGAACTCCAGCTGGCGCCGTAAATGTTGGTTCATTATCGTCTCCAACAATACTGTTAGGCTTGATTAATAGAGAATCATTAATAATATTTAATGCTACATTAGTCCATTTCTCAAGAGCTATTGACGGTTTTAATTCCAGGCTACGAATGTTTGTTAATGCCTCAATAGCTTCATCTATTTTTGATAAATCATTATTATAATCAAATTTAATTTCTAAATTTTGCAAAGATACACGTTTTGTCCGTAATTTTACAATAGCCTCTTTAATCTCAGGTTTTAGCATTGGACAATCCATTACCGTTGGTTCCAAGTTAAGTTTATCTTCTAAGGAATTTATATCTAATAATATTTCATTAAAAATCTCTGTTAATTTTTCTACAGTATCAAATGGCAAATCATATGAACCATATGTACCATAATATTGTATCCATTCATCTTTTGAAAATTCTTTTGCAGCACCTGTATCATTTTCTAATATAGAATTAATCTCAACCATTCTTCGAGGTTCCAAATCTATACAGGTATTTCCATATTTTCCTCTAATATATACATATTTTGTTATACGCATATATCTTATAATATTATCAGTGTATTCTTTAGTATTGTGTTCAGGATTCTTAAATGTTGATAAATATTGTGATATATAATTTTTTCTGTAATTTTCTTTTTCTGTATTGTTTTCTAGTTGTTCATAATGATGTCTAAAATTAAGTACTTTGTTCGCTATTTCATTTACCTCTGCATAATTTTTAATAGAAAGAGCGAAAATTCCAAATTCAACTTTTGTTAACCCTTTTGCTTTTATGTTGTTGCTAATACATAATTCATTTACTCTTTTTATAAGCCTTAATACATTAATAAAAGGTTTTGAATTCCAGTCTTTATGTTCTTCTTCTATATTATTGGGATATTGTAATTTTAAAAGTTGCTCGAACATAAATTCATCAAAAGTAATTTCTTTGTTTAATAATTTATTCCCAATATCTGTTATTATAATTTTACCAGAACTTCTGTCAACTAAACCAAGCTTTTCAAGTGGAGACATAGATTGCCTCCCTCTCATTGGTGGGTCATTATAATTTTTAGTATTAAATATATCCTCTGCTTGTTCAAATGACATATTAATACTTTTGTCTTTAAGTAAATTAACCTGAGAATCATTTAATCTCGAAAAAGTTTGAGTATTATCTGTGTTAAGATATTCTCTATTTTTAATTAATAAGATTTGAAATTTTATTTGAGTATCTCTGTTCCAGGTTTCATTTTCAATTTCTTTTGCCGTTTTAAGGAAAGCAGGAATTCTTTCTGCTTCACGAATTGTTGTTGTCATACTCCAAAGAGAATCCATTTCTACCTCCTTAATAATTTATAATTAATACTTCTTCTGTAATTTCATTCTTATTTTTAGTTTGATAATTTGAGTTATTGTAACTGTAATTCAAATTTATAACCTTATATCTATCAGAATTTCTTTGTGTCCAATCAATAAGAATTGAATTTTCTTTACCTTTGCTTCGTAAAACATTCGATAATGCAAATTTAATATTGTTTTTATGTAAATCATTTAAGAAATCTAATAAATCGTGTTCATCTGTTTTATTCCAACCACCTTGTTCATTGTATGTGGCACAAGTTATTAGATATGGTGGATCAGCATAAACAAAGCTATTCGAATTTAGTGTCGAGATATCAAAATCTCTAAAATCTAGGTTTGAAAATTTATAATCTTTACCTTTTAGTCTATCAATGA
>CALVVJ010000089.1 GCA_944363835.1 uncultured Bacilli bacterium
AGTATAGCTAAATCCTTAACTAATATTCCACTTGCAGAAATAAAACGAGTCTTGGAATATAAATGTAAGTGGCAAAATAAGAAATTGCTTATCATAAATAGATATTATCCAAGTAGCCAAGAATGCTCAGTATGTGGATATCAAAATAAGAAAGTAAAGGATTTAAGTATAAGAAGTTGGGAATGTCCAGAGTGTGGTTCGTTACATGATCGTGATATAAATGCAAGTATAAATATAATGTTTGAAGGTTTAAAAATGTATGTAAATAGTTTATAATATTGATTGTGAACAAATTTAGTAGGGTGGCGACCATCCGAAATTGGTCTATGGAGGACTCAAAGAGTCCTATGAAGTAGAAATGCCTTGTAGTGATGCAAGGACAGTCAAACTTGTTTGACTTTTGTTCTTTTAATAGTTATGTGATTAATTATGATTTTATTTGTAAGTGGTAGAACAGATATAGTGGCTTTTTATAGTAAATGGTTTATGAATAGGTACAGGGAGGGATTCGTCGATGTTAGAAGTCCTTTTAATCCTAAGTTAGTAAGTCGTATTAAATTTAGTAATGTCGATATGATTATGTTTTGTACAAAAAATCCTTTGCCAATTATACCGTATTTAAGAGAAATTGATAAACCGATTCTTTTTCATGTAACACTTACACCTTATAAAAAAGATATTGAACCAAATGTAGGTGATAAAAGTAAAATTATTGAAGGGATAAAAGAAATTTCTAAAATTATTGGTAAAGATAATGTTGTTGTTAGATATGATCCGATATTTATAAACAGTAAGTATACTATGAATTACCATAAGAAAGCATTTAAAAGAATGTGTGAGTTACTTAGTGGTTATGTGAATAGAGTTATCGTTTCTTTTTTGGATAATTATAAAAACGTGCAGAAGAATATGGGATATTTAAAGCCAAAGCCTTTTACTGAAGAAATGTATAAGGAAATTGGAGAGTCTTTTAGTAAGTATGCCTGGGATAACGGAATGACTGTGCAGACTTGTTTTGAAAACCGTAATTTGGTGGAATATGGTTTTGTCAAAGGTGATTGTCTTTCTAAAGAATTAGCCTTAAAAATGACGGGTAAGAAATATCCTAAGCAAACAATGCGTAAAGGAAATAAATGTGAATGTGTCCAAATGGTTGATATTGGGGTGTATAATACTTGTAAACATTTGTGTAAATATTGTTATGCTAATTATATGGAAGATATGGTTTTAAATAATTATTTAAAACATGATGATAATTCTTCTTTACTTATTGGAGAACTTGAAAGTGATGATATAATAAAAGAGAGGGTGAAATAATATGATTGATGATATTGAAATTTTTGTTGATAGAAATAAGAAATATTTGAAAGGTAATTTACATACTCATACAACGGTGTCAGATGGAGATTATACTATTAGGGAAGTTTTAAATATTTATAAAGATAATGGGTATGATTTTTTAGGAATAACAGATCATGAAATATTTTGTGATAGTAATGAAGATGCGGGGATAACTTTAGTGCATGGTATTGAAGAAGCAAGTAGTTATGTTGGAAATGGTGATAGAAGAGGTACTTATGCGCATTTTAATTGTTTTTTGCCTAAAGATAATGGTGAAGTAAAGGCATATTATTATCAAAATATTTTGGATTTGCAAGGAACTGTTGATGAACTTAAGAATAAATATGAATTGGTACAGTTTAATCATCCGCTTTTTTCGAGATTTTTAGATAACGAACACTTGGCTTTGGACGGTTATGATTTGATTGAAATATATAATCACAAAGATTTTGTGGAAGAAACAGGAATGAGTAATGCAGAAAATTTGATTAGAACAATGCTTAATAATCATAAGAAATTTTGGATAAGTGCAAACGATGATTTTCACGGACCATATTATGGAACGAAAAATGATAGGTGTTTTGGTGGTTTTAATATGGTTTGTGCTGATAATAATGAAGAAAGTATTTTGCATGCTATTAAAAACGGATGCTTTTATCCAACGACTGGACCAATGATAAAGGATTTTCGTAGAGAAGGAAATATTTTTAAAATTGAAACTACTCCAGTTAAGAGAATTATTTTTTATAGTAATATGCGAAGATGTAAAAATATATATGATTTAAATGATGAAGAAATAACTTATGGCGAATATGAACTTAGAGGGAATGAATTTTATCTTTGGGTTAAGATAATTGATAAAGATGGCAAGTTGGCGTGGAGTCAGCCGGTATATTTAGAGTGAGAAAATACATAAAAACCTTTATTTTAAGCAAAATAAAAATAGAGGTTTTATTATGGCGTTAAAAGAATATAATCAAAAAAGAAATTTTGATAAGACACATGAACCCAAAGGAAGAAAAGAGAAAAGTAATAAAAAGCTTAGGTTTGTGGTGCAACATCATATTGCAAGAAAAGATCATTATGATTTTAGGTTAGAGTGGGAAGGAGTTTTAAAAAGTTGGGCGGTTCCTAAAGGCCCATCATATAATCTTAAAGATAAGAGACTGGCAGTAATGGTAGAGGATCATCCACTTAGTTATAGGAATTTTGAAGGAACAATACCTGATGGAGAATATGGAGCAGGCACTGTTATGCTTTGGGATTATGGAACTTGGGAAGTTGTTGGAAAGAAACCGGATTTTAAAAAAGGAATAATTAAGTTTCGATTGAACGGTAAAAGATTAAAAGGATTATGGACATTAGTTATAATGAAAGATACTAATTGGTTATTAATTAAGGATGAAGATGAGTATTATTTATATGATTATATATCGGAATTTGATACAAGTATTAAAAGTGGAAAAACAATGGATGAAATTGCTTTAAAAAAGAGTGTAATTAAATTAACTAATCCAGAGAAGGTAATATTTAAAAATCCGAAAGTTACGAAGAAAGATATTTTTAATTATTATGAAAAAGTAGCTGAGAGAATGTTACCTTATGTTAAAAATAGACTTATTAGTACAATAAGACTTCCAGATGGTGCTGGGGGTGTGCCTTTTTATAAGAAACATTTTGAAAATTTGGATGGTTATTTAGGGGTTAAAAAGTTAAGAAGTAGTGAAGATAATAGAAATGATTACTACTTTATAAAAGATATAAATGGAATAATGCAGGAAGTACAGATGAACAGTTATGAGTTTCATATATGGGGAAGTAAGATAGATGATGTTAATCATGCGGATATATTGGTTTTTGATTTAGATCCAGATGAAAATTTGGGTTTGGCAAAATTGCGTGAGGGGGTAAAGGATTTAAAGAAGATATTGGATAGTTATAATTTAAAATCTTTTTTGAAGACTAGTGGAGGAAAAGGATATCATATAGTTGT
>CALVVJ010000090.1 GCA_944363835.1 uncultured Bacilli bacterium
AAGGAAATAAGACAAGATAAAGATTTATATCAAAAAGATATAGCCCAAATATTAAACACCTCCCAAAAGCAATACAGCCTATATGAAACTGGTATTAGATTAATACCTATAGATAAATTAGTAACACTTGCTAAATATTATAATACTTCAACTGATTATCTACTTGGTTTAACCGATGAAAGAAAACCATATCCAAAATCTATAATAAAATAAAGTTGATAACATCTAAGTTACCAACTTTTTTATAAAACCAAAATATAGATTATTAAATCTATAAAAATAAAATTCTTTTTTCATACAATCACTCAAAACACAATGTTCAACAAAAATTACAAACCATCTTGAATTTGTCCCATTCCTTCTTTATCTGTATAAACTATTTTGATTAAATCAGTATTACCAAAAATTTCATTAATAGTATCATCTTTTACTAACTTAGAAGTATATCTAAAAGTAAACTCATAAGAATTACCTTCACTTACATCTGGGCACAATTCTCTTTTTACTTTAACAGTTACTACTGCTTCATCTTGATATTGTCTTATAGTTAAATATAAATAAGCTTCTTCATTACTTTCTGCTACATTCAAAACCTTATATGTTCTAATAAAAGTTTCTCCATTTTTTTCATTCTCAATATCACAAATTGCTGAATCAAAGTCCATATCAGATGGCCCAATATACACCTTTTTATTATTACATTTTAATATACTTAATCCATTATTAGATACTTTTTTATAATCTCTATAAATAGTATATTCTTCATATACCTCTTTATAATTCATTTCTTCTATTAAATTAGATATAGAAGAATTATTATAAACATTCTTCATTTCCTTACCATCAATATATATATTATTTATACCAATTAAATATATATCTTCTGCATCACTATTAACATATAAAAACGGATCTTTAATTTCTTTATCTATAATAGTCTCTATTTTATAATTTACTTCATCTTCATCTATAACAGGATCTATCTTACAATTTATTTCTTCTTTACCATTACCTAAGTACTTTTGAAATAAAATCCCTCCAATAAAGAATACTAATGATAAAATTAATACTCCTAAAATTATTTGAAATTTTTTTGGCTTTGTCATTTATATCTACTCTCCCTATAATAAAAATAACATAATATTAAAAAAAATCAAGACTAAATTGACAAATTGATAACACTAGTTAATTTTTATTTGGAATTCCATTTTTAGTAAAAAACCGCAATAAGTCTGAACATATTAACTTATGATTAACTATATGACAAAAAGCAGAAATTAGTTTAAAAATTCACAAAATTAGTAACACTTACTAAATACTATAATACCTCAACTAATTAAAAAAAATAATGTTGATAAACAATACTTATCAACACTATTTTTATTAACTATTTAACATATGGTATTAAAGCCATAAATCTTGCATATTTAACTTGTTGTGCAATATGTCTTTGATGCTTAGCACAAGCACCAGTCATTCTTCTAGGTAAAATTTTACCTTTATCATTAATATATTTATTAATAATCATGACATCTTTATAATCAACGCTTTTACCAGCACACATTTGACATATTTTTTTCTTCTTACGATAATATTCTGCCATTACTATAATCCTCCTTTTTAAAATGGTAAATCATCACTACTTAAAGTAAATTCGTCACCAAAGTCTTTATAAGGATCTTCTGAAATATCAGTTGTTTCAATATTATTACTTGGAGCACTTGATGCACTAGGACTATAAGCAACACTATTATCAACTGCTGGAGCATTATCTCCACCTTGTCTTGAACCTAAAAATTCCATTTGTTCAATAACTATATCCGTTGTATACCTTTTGCTGCCATCTTGCGCATCATAACTACTATTTCTAATTCTACCAGTAGCACTAATTAAACTACCCTTACGACAATATTTATTAATAGTAGTAGCAAGTCTATTGAAAGCCACACAGTTGACAAATTCAACTTCCCTTTCGCCATTCCGATTAACAAACTCTCCTTGACAAGCAAGTGAAAATCTTGCTATTTCCATATTACTTTGTGACATTCTTGATTCTGGATCTCTTGTAAATCTCCCAATCAATATTACTTTGTTCATATTATTCTCCTTCTAATTTGATAATTAAATGTCTTAAAATATTTTCATTAATAGAAACTTTACGATCAAATTCAGCAATAGTTTCATGTGTAGCTTCTACAGTCATCACAAAGTAATAACCACTAACTTCCTTCTTAATAGGATAAGCAAGTTTTTTTCTACCCATTTCTTTGAATTCGATAACTTTTGATGGTTTAATGTTTATAAGTTTTTGAACTTCTTCACTAGTCTTTTTAATAGCATCTTCTTCCATAGTTGCTTTAACTATAAACATAATTTCATATTTAGTCATCATCTTTCACCTCCTTATGGTCATTCCGGCTTCCGAAGAAGCAAGGAGTAATTTCCTTTACTCGCAAGTATTATAACAAATATATGTTCTAAATTCAATAAAATTACATAACTTTTCCAAGAAAAAAGAGCAATATTTTTGCTCTTATGCCAATTTTTTTCTAGTAGTTTTCTTAACTTCTTCTTTTGGTTTTCTAAATATCGGAGTAATTACATAATCATCGATACACATTACGATAAATGAAACACATGTAGTAAATAATATATTAAATACTATACTTGCATGATAGCTCATTTCAGGGAACAAATAAGCAAGTAAGAAAACAAACACTATATGGACTGCATAATAATAAAGAGATAATTTACCTAAGAAAGCACAAATTCCACTTTTATTATAAAGTACCGAAATATAATCTTTATTAGTAAGAAGTACCACACAAAATACAAATAATACTATTCCATTAGTAAACTCGCTCCAAGTAATTCCTGCATAGATGGTATAAAGTAAGAATATAGCAATACCAATATGTAACAAACTAAATGCCATCGTCATTACTTCACTAAACTTTTTCTTTCTAAAGTATTCTACTACATAATACATTAACATTCCCAAACACATACCCGCCATAACTCTTGCTAGACCATTTGGAAAACCAATAGCATTAACCATCGTTCTATCCCAACCAATATCTGTTAAACCAACACTTGCATATGTAAGTATGACAAACACTGGAGCAAAGAATCCTGTAAAGAAATCTTCACTTTTAGAAACAATATAATATAGAATTAAACTAGCAATAATTAATGCTGATATGTACCAAAGTGGACCATTCCAAAGTTGTGAAACTCCTAGAGTCGTAT
>CALVVJ010000091.1 GCA_944363835.1 uncultured Bacilli bacterium
ATTCTAAAATATCTTTATTGTTATGTCCTAAAACTAAAACATCGTAATTAATATGACTTACTTTTTGATATAATTTTTTAAATCTTTTTTGAGTATTTATATAATAAATAAATTCTATTGGTTTATTTATATGTTTATTACTAATTAAATCTTTATTTATTTGGTGTTTGTTTCTCATCACAAATTTAGCAGCAATATCGATTAATTCTTGACTATTGCGATAGGTATATTTTAGTTTTAATACTTGAGAATTGGGAACAAGTTTAGGAAAATCCAAAAATAAATTTAAATTGCAGCCAGAAAAATGATAAATCGATTGATAGTCATCCCCGACGACAAATAAATTAGCCTTGTTTAATACTCTTAATTTGTTAATTAAATTAAATCTAATTGTAGAAGTATCTTGAAATTCATCGACGATAATATATTTATAACGATAATATTTATCTAAAATGGTCGTTGCTTTAATAATTAAGTCATCGAAGTCATAACTATTAGTAGAATTTAGTTCTTTTTCATAGATAGTCTTAATAATATAGAAAAATTTACTTAAAAATTTATTTTTAGGATAAATTCTTTTAAAATCATCTTTAGTACAACCATTAGTTTTATAAATTTTTAATAGAGTAATTAATATCTTTTTAAACCCTTGATATTTATAAGTAGTTAAAAATTTAGAGTAATTATATTCTTTAAAATATAAAAGTATTTCTTTTATTAAGGATTGGTCATTGAGGCTTTGAAAAAATTCGTTAGTTAAATATTCTAAATAAGTATCATTTACTAAGTTAAAAGAAATATTATAATCATGTAATATTTGAATTGCTAGTTTATGAAATGTTAGTATTGAACAATTATACTTAATCTTTTTTTGGAGGTCTAATACACTTTTATTAGTAAAAGAGATTATTAGTATTTCTTTGGGTTTACATATATTATTATCGATTAAATAATTAATTTTTTGAGTTATTGTAAATGTTTTGCCAGCTCCAGCTCCAGCAATTAATAAAACATTGTTTGTTGCTTCAACAGCTTGTTGTTGAAATTCATCTAAACTAAATTCTTTTTTCATGATGTATATTATAAATTAAATAAATATAATAATCTATAAAAATAGGTCGACAAAGTTTGACATTATTTTTAATAAATACAATGAAAAACAGGAAAATTAATTAGGTATTACTAGAACTTTAGAACGCTATTTGTTATAATACTTTTTAAGAGGGTAAAATTATGAAGTTTGAAACATTGATGGAAATAGATTTAAAAAAATTAAAAAATAATACAAAGTTGCTATGTAAAAGTTATAGTGATTATCAATATAAAATTGCTAATCTAAAAGATAATGCTTATGGGATGGGTTTAAATATAGTTAATACTTTGGTAGATAATGGGATTAATTATATTTTAGTAGGGCCAATTAAAGATGCTTTAGAGATTAGAAAATATAATAATGATGTACCTATTTTAGTTACTTATAATGTTACGGAAGAAGAGGTATATGATGCAATTAATAATAATATTACTCTTACTATCGCCGATGCTGAATATTTGAGAAGTATACTTTGTTTAAATATTAAAGATGATTTAAAATTACAAATATTAATAGATAATGGGTCAAATAAAATAGGTATTAAAAATAATTTGGATTTGAAAGAAGTTATTAAAATAATTGATGAAAATGATCATTTGGTTTTAGAGGGAATATATACAGATTTAACAACAATTGGGGTAGAGGATGAATATTATTATCATCAAATAAATACTTTTTATCAAATTATTAGTAATTATTTAGGATTAGATATTATAATTCATTTAAATGAACCAATAATGTATCATAAAAGGTTAGATTATGTTAATGGAATTAGGTTTGATTTAGCATTGATAGGTATTGAAGAAAATATAAATGATGATTGGTTTACTAATATGCGAATTAAAAATATTGAGAAGAAGTATGGGGATTTAGAATTTCCTAATATTGATTTGCAACTTATTTTTACAATTACTAGTGAAGTTCAGAGCGTTGGACGTGTTAGTAAAGGAGATTTAGTAGGAAGAAATTATATAGCTAAAGATGATATGTTAGTAGCAGTGGTACCTATTGGACATAAAGACGGAATTACTAAAGCTATAGAATATGTAGGAATAGATAATTTTAAACGTAATATTTTAGCAGATGATATTGACCATTTAATTGTAGAAGTTGATGGGGGAGTTAGAGAAAAAGATAAAGTATATATAGTGAATGAAGAACGAGGAATATATGATTTTTTAACTTTACTTAAAACTAATAGATATTATTTAATGAGTATATTAAATAGGAATTTATCTAGAGTTTATAAAAATGATGAGAGAGGTGGAGATAATTATTTATGATTTAAAAAGTTGTTGGTGTTGCCTTTATAGATGATGGCAAGTTAATTATAGTTCAATCATATAGAAGTAGTAAGACTAATTCTTGGACTTTTGTAGGTGGTGGTGTAGAAGAAGGAGAAGAAATACATAATGATTTTCATATTACAGCAGATGATTTAGAAGAATTATTTACATTTAAAGAACATGCTGCAAGTGATCCAAATAAAATGATTGAAATGACAGTATTTTTGAGTAAGAAAAAAATTGATGTACCACTTACAACAAATGAAGAAATATTACATTATCATTGGTATAAAATTGGTGAAGATTATAATATTTCTTCTTCAATTAAGGACCATTTTTTACCTTATGCTGAAAAAAACAACTTAATTTATTAAAAATTGTGAAAAAAGCATTGCAAAACTCTCGATGATTTGGTATAATTTGAATTGTCATCAGGAGTTAAATGGGCGCTTAGCTCAGTTGGTTAGAGCACCTGCCTTACAAGCAGGGGGTCATAGGTTCGAGTCCTATAGCGCCCACCATTTATTTTTATTATTATTTTATAATGCCGACATAGCGTAACTGGCAGCGCAACTGACTTGTGGGATAGCGACAATTAATTGTCCTTGAACTATCTTGCACCCTTAGTTGGAAACAACTAAGGTGGACATCGCTAATTCGGGGAAAACTAAGTAAACAATAGTTTATATGTCAATCCCGAGCTAGGTTAATACCGAGTGTAGAGACTTTATACGATGAACCTAAGTTCTTATGAATATGGTTAAGAGAAAGTCCAGACTACAAACACAT
>CALVVJ010000092.1 GCA_944363835.1 uncultured Bacilli bacterium
CTGTATCTTTAAACATTGCTTTTATTTCCTCCAACTTTTTACACTTCTTAGCCATACTTCACCAACTTTATTCTTTGTATTTATTATACATGAAAAAAACGCATTTTTAAAATTTCATGCGTTTATCCTGAAAAATAACTAAATATACTTGAATAGTTAAGGATGTTTTGGTATATTATATATGTAAGTGTTACCCATAGTGGTGGGTAGCATCTACTTGGGTAGACGCTATTGTTAGCGTCTTTTTGCTTGGCCTCTATTACTAAAAAGTACGAGTACCAGAATTATAACTACTTGACAAAAAACTTTGTCGTTCATTGCATCACCTCTTTCACTAAAGACCTCTCCCGAAGAAAACCCCCAGAAAAAAATACAGTAATTACTAAAAGTTAGCAGACGCTCCCACTACGGGTAACAGTTATTTATTCTAAAGTTAAGTCGTTATAAAAGCAAGAAAAAGGGTACGACAAAGTTCGACGTTAAAAACACTTGAATAATTATGAGTATTTTGGTATATTATAAATATGAGTGTTACCCTTAGTGGTTAGCACCTGTTTATTGGGCAGGCACTATTTTCGGTGCCTTTTTTCTATATTTTGATATATAATACCAAACAACAAGATTATCACAAGTTGATAAAATATATTATTACTCATGGTTTTCCCCAATACCCGGCTCTCTAAAGGCCAAAACCCCCGATTATACAAGATACTAAAGTTAAACAGGCACTCCCACTAATAGGTAACAGTTTATTATTCTAAAGTTAAAACAATATAAACGCAAGAAAAAGGGTACGACAAAGTTCGACAAATCCAAATTTTAAATAATTAGCACTTGATGTTGACAAGTGCTAATTTTGGTGTTACAATACGTATCGTAAAGGAGGGATATAATATGTATCCAGGAAATGAAGAAGAATTAAAAGATGTTTTAAATAAATATGGACGGGATATAACTAAAAATGTCAAAGACAATAAAGTTGATCCGGTCATTGGACGTGATGAAGAAATACGTAATGTAATTAGAATTTTATCACGTAAAAGTAAGAATAATCCGGTATTAATCGGAGAACCTGGGGTAGGTAAAACTGCCATAGTTGAAGGTCTTGCTCAAAGAATAGTAAAAGGTGATGTGCCTAACAGTTTAAAGGACCATACTATTTGGGAACTTGATTTAGGTTCCTTAGTAGCTGGTGCTAAATATCGTGGTGAATTTGAAGAAAGACTAAAAGCGGTCTTAAAAGAAATAAAAGATAGTGATGGTCAAATAATTATGTTTATCGACGAAATTCACATGATTGTTGGAGCGGGTGATACTGGTGCTATGGATGTATCTAACATGTTAAAACCAATGCTTGCTCGTGGGGAAATTCACGTTATCGGGGCAACAACTTTAAATGAATATCGTAAGTTTATAGAAAAAGATGGAGCTTTGGAAAGAAGATTCCAAAAAGTTTTAGTTAGTGAACCAAATGTCCAAGATACAATTACGATACTTCGAGGTTTAAAAGAAAGATTTGAAATATTCCACGGTGTTACTATTAAAGATAATGCTTTAGTTGCAGCAGCAACATTATCTGATAGATATATTACAGATAGATTCTTGCCAGATAAGGCTATTGATTTAGTAGATGAAGCATGTGCTACTATCAAGATGCAACTTGATTCTGTTCCAGTTGAACTTGATGAACTTACTCGTAAAATCATGAGTTTGGAAATAGAAAAACAAGCAATCAAGAAAGAAAAAGATGAATTGAGTCGTGAAAGACTTGCAAAGATTGAAGAAGAACTTACGGATTTAAAGAGCCAAGAAAAAATAATGCGCGATAAATGGGAAGCCGAAAAAGGTGTTAAAGAAGAAATCAATAAGAAGAAAGAAGAACTAGAAAAAGCTAGATTTGATTTGGCAACTGCAGAAAACAATTACGATTTGGAAACTAGTGCAAGACTAAGACATGGTACTATTCCAAAACTAGAACAAGAATTAAAGAGTTTACAAGATAATAATCAAAATAGTATATTATCTGATGTTGTCGATGACGAAGGTATTGCAGAAATTATTTCACGTTGGACACATATTCCAGTTTCAAAATTAGTAAGTAGTGAAAAAGATAAACTATTACATTTATATGATAGATTAAAATCTAGAGTCATGGGTCAAGATAATGCTTTAAAATTAGTTAGTGAAGCAATCATTAGAGCAAGAAGTGGTATAAAAGATCCGACAAAGCCAATTGGTTCATTTATTTTCTTAGGACCTACAGGTGTTGGTAAAACAGAAGTTGCTAAGAGTCTTGCTTATGAATTGTTTGATGATGAAAAGCATATGATAAGAATTGACTGTTCGGAATATATGGAAGCATTTAATGTTTCTCGTTTAGTTGGAGCTCCTCCAGGATATGTTGGTTATGATGAAGGTGGAGAACTAACGGAAGCCGTAAGAAGAAATCCATACTCAATAGTGCTATTTGATGAAATAGAAAAGGCCCATAAAGATGTATTTAATATATTACTACAAATTCTTGATGATGGAAGATTAACTGATTCTCAAGGTAGAACAGTAGACTTTAAAAATACGATAATTATTATGACAAGTAACCTAGGTAGTGAATATATTCTAGAAGGATTAGATAATGCCAATGAACTTGTCATGAATGAATTAAAATCTACATTTAGACCAGAATTTATCAATCGTATTGATGAAATAATAGTATTTAATTCACTTAAGAAAGATGTTATCGGAGATATCGTTGATAAGATTATCAAAGAAATTAATGATCGTTTACAACAAAACTTCTTGCATGTGGAAATTACTAATGCTGTTAAAGATAAAATTATCAATGAAGCATATGATGAACGATATGGTGCAAGACCTATCAGAAGATATATCACCAAGAATATTGAGTCTCTACTTGCTCACAAATTAATCGATAGTGATATAGCAGTTGGCTCAACTCTAGTAGTTGATTTAGATAATAATGAATTTGTAGTTAATGTAAAATAATGTAATATAGTGTAAACTTACATTCAGTCAACCCACAGGGGTTGATTTTTTTTTTTTTTTTTTTTTTTTATTTTTTTTTTATAAAAATTTTTTATAAAAAAATTTATAATTTTGGTTTTTGTCAATTTACACTAAAAATATAACTAAAAAGGAA
>CALVVJ010000093.1 GCA_944363835.1 uncultured Bacilli bacterium
ACCAAACGAAAGAGCTAAACAACAATTAATAGTTGCTTAGCTCTTCAATCTATTCAGTAATAGGGCTCGATAGATAGTTTTTAATTTTAAGTGCTAAATTTTTCAAAATTATATTATCCAAGCTTTTCTCTTCTTTACTAACTGGAAACTTCGTAAAAGTAGCTTGAATTATACTTCCGTCTTTCCTAATAAAAACAATATTAGATGAATTTTGTTGATCTATTTCAACATCGGATAAATCATCAAACGATAATTCGTTAAAATCCTTTGATTCATACAATCTATCAACAAAGATTATTCTGTTTTTAAAATCCACTCCGAAATTAGCTTCTCCATTATTTTCAAACTTAATACGCTTTTGTAAATCATCATATTTCTGCTGTTTGCTATACAAAAGTTTTATCTTATTTCGATGGGTAACAGCTTGTTTACTATCTCGATCAGCAAGTCTTGTCTTAGCAAGCTTGAATATATTATCATTATCTTCTTTCAAATGTTTTGAATTCTTAATATCACTTGCTCTATTTAAATATTGTGTAACATCGATGTTTATATTTTTTAAATCTCTTTTAGGTTTAATCATACGTACAGGAGATACACTCTCCTTATTTTCATCACGGTCTTTAGTTTGATTATCGAGTACTGATATGTCCTGTGTTTGCTGATTATTAGAATAATTTTGATGAATTATATTTGTTACTGAAATAAGAGAATATTGCTTCCAAAAGCCTATATTATTTATTCTTTTGTATTCTTTCCATACTTTTTTCGGAAGTATTAAATATTTATTTTCTTTAGAAGAATAAACTTTAACATTGCGTTTTATTATTGTTATTAAAGATATCACGATTTCTGGAAGAAAAATTATCATAAAGGACAAGAAGAAGAGTAATAATCCTATAATATTCCACACTAAACAAGTCTTTGTTCTGACATACACTTGCTTATTATCAATGTCTCTATTCATTTACCCTCACCGCTTCTTTTTTCTTTTCTAAACGTTCTCGTTCAATTTGGAATACTTTCTTCTTCATGACTGCTTCATTTTCTTCTTTACTTGAATCATTATTCATAAATGCATCTGCAACAGCAGAATCGTTAGCGTACGTGTTAAAAATATCTTCTTTATGATGAATGATTTGCATCATCGTTTCATCAATGCTTTCCTTAGTTAGTAAACGATAAACCATAACATTTCTATTTTGTCCCATTCTGTAGGCTCTACTTATAGCCTGATTTTCAGTTGATGGTTTCCATTGAGGTTCACATAAAATAACTCTATTAGCAGCTTGAATGTTAAGGCCAAATCCACCAGCATCTATTTGCACTAATAGTACATTCTGGTCTGGATTTTCTGAGAATACATCAATCACCTTTTGTCGCTGACTAGATGGTAAATCACCGCTCACAATGTCATCTGCTAGGAATGGTAAATTCTGTTTCAATAAGTGTAAAACATAATTTTTGAAGAAGGAGAAGACTATTACTTTTTCATTATTTTCATGTGCATCCGTACAAATATCAATAATTTGCTGAAGCTTTTGACTATCTGTATCAATAAATGCCGCTCTACGCATTTTCATCAATCCTGCAATTCCTTCTCCTACAGCGCGGTCATAGAAATCTTGCTCTTCTTCATTAAACGAAGACCACATTGTTGTTACAGCAAGTTTTGGAAGTTCATGTAAAACTTCCTTTCTTTTCCGCCTCAGATAAACTTGAGCAACATCCATTTTATAAGTTTTATCATTCAAATTATTAGAGACTTTTTTAGCTAAAGATTCATTAAGAAATTCAATCAAATTGATCATCTCATCAAGTCTATTTTCTAGAGCAGTTCCTGTCATTAACAATTTATATTTACAATTCTTAATCAAGGCACTAACATTCTTGCTACGTTTTGTTGTAGGATTTTTAATTAAATGAGCCTCATCTACTATTGCAAAATTACAGTCCAGATCTTCTTCGCTTTCTCTTAATATTCCACAGTGAGAATAATTTGTAAGTAAAATACCTCCTTCCTCTTTCCACTGTGCTAAATTTTGCTCTTTTATAGCTTTCTTTCCTCTAAAGACAAAGCACTTGAGATTTGTCCATTTTTCAATTTCTCTTTTCCAATTTTCGAGAACACTTAATGGGCTAATAACCAAACAATGTTTATATCCTTGATTTGAAAGATGAGTTGCAACAGCGAGAGCTTGAATAGTTTTTCCAAGTCCCATTTCATCTCCTAATAAGGTTTTTTGGAAATAAGAAATATACTTACTTCCAAAATCTTGATATGGCCTTAAGTGAGCTTTGAATCCTTTAAGATCAAGTTTAGTTTTCCGAACTTCTTGCACAATATAATCTGGTAAATCAGATGGATTATAACTCTTTTTATTACCAGTAATTTCTTCAATCAAAGCATAAAAAGTTGGACTATCTTTTTCAAAAAGTTTTTTAATTTCTTGATCACTCAAGTCATCATACAAATGCTTTTTAAAAGTTCTATTAACTTGGATACAACCATCTAGTATTCTATAAATTTCAGCTTCACTTTCACACCAATATTTAAAAGTCTCTTGATTTATTGAATTTGTTAAATATCTATTAGGTGCAATCTCTTCTAAATTATTTAGTTTTTCCTCTAACTTATTATAGTTTTCCAAAACCACCTTTTCCTCAGCAGCCTGATCTGCAGGATAATTTTTATAAGCATTCAGAAGATGCAATAAGCGTAATCTCGAGCCTCTTAAGCTATCCAGTGTGAGCTTTGGATAAATATTGGACTCTATTTTTTCTAATAGATTTTTTGCTTCTTTTATAAGATATCCACTTTTTTGAGGATCTAAATCATATCTTTCAGAAAGTTCAGTTACTGACAATGAAATTATTTGCTTAATATTATCAAAATTATTAACAGCATATTTAATTTGTTCATCCTTTATTTGATTTTTAAGCATTTCTATAGAAAAAGAATTTAGTTGCTGATCTAACTCTTCTTCCTTTAACTGCTTCCAAATATTACGAACATTTTCTTCTATGCTATTTCTACTTTGCATTGATAACTGATGTGTACTATTTTCAA
>CALVVJ010000094.1 GCA_944363835.1 uncultured Bacilli bacterium
AAAGTAGTATTATAATCTACATCTAAAGTTATTTTAGTACCCGCGTCACTATTAGCAATAACAGTATTATTTACTGATACATGATTAGTAGTTAATGTAATATCACCACTATAACTTTGAACTGTCCCACTTGGAGTACTTGCACGACCACTTAATGTTGAATCACTAATATTTATTGTTTGCGTAGTAGTTGTACTATTTGTTCTTTCAGTTACAACAAAGTATGTTCCACTTAAATTAGAATTAGCAATTGTTATATCTGAACTCTTTCCTTCATCAGATCCACTTCTAGCAAAAACAGCATAATCACTTGCAGCAGTAATAGTTGTATTATCTACGGTTGCACTTCCCCAATTTTGTAATGCTCCAGTAAATCCACCAGACAAACTATTACCAACATGGGTAGAAACTATTTCGGAATTCTTAACGTCAAGTGTAGAATCTGCTTCATTTTTAATTGTAGCAAATGGTGATTCTACATATACGCCATCAACCACTAGTGTTCCTAAATTATTTCTAATACAAGATGAACTATCTTCTTCACAAACGATATTACCATTATCACCACTATCAATAATATTTAATGTACCATTATTTTCAATTGTATAATAATTAATATCAGCACTGCCTGTAATTGTATGCCCCGCTAAATCTAAAGTAATTGTTTCTCCTTCATTAACAGTAAATGTTTCTGTTAAAGCAATATCATCTGTCAATGTTATTTTGCCATCACTATCAGGACTAGGCATACTAGCAGCACTTACTGTTAAACAAGTAGATAAAAATACTGAAATTCCTAAAACCCCAAGACTAACTTTCTTCATTTTACCCTCCTCCTATATTAATAGTATAAAATTAGCATTAAAAAGTCAATCTTAGATTGAATAATTTAACAATTTTAGACATAATAAAAGCAATCAAATGAATGATTGCTTAAAGTTTAGATTTGATTAATTATTTCTTTTCTTTAAATAAAGACTAGCACCAACAATTCCAACTAGAGAAATTCCACCAAGAACAACATAAGTTAAAATGTTATCACTTGTACTTGGATTTTCTATCGGTTCTTCTGGTTCAGATGGATTTTCAGGTGTTGTTGGTTCTTCAACTATTTCAGTTAACTTAGCATATAATATAGTATTATCAGTTACTGGAACAGTTGCATCAAATGGAGTGGTAAAATCTTCATCTAAATACCAACCTTCGAAAGTATACCCTTCAATTTCATCTAAAACAAGAGCATCTTCAGGTATTGTTGAATTTGCAGGTATTGTAGTTGTTGTTTGAACACCTAATAAATCAATAGTAAATGTAACATAATTACCAGCAGTGTTATATATAGTATCATTTTCAGAAGTAATTTTTGTTTCATATAAAGATACTATATTTTCACCATCTTGAATTTCTTCTGAACTGTAATTTATAACAGCACTACTTCCTGTTGCATCATTATTAATCAATTCAGAATTTGAAATTGTTACTTCTGAATTTTCAGAAGTTGCATATGATGGAGAAAATAATATTACATCTACTTGGTTATTTGTTACAGGGAACTCATTTTTTACTGTAGATCCACTAATTTCAACTTTAACATTAGATTGTCCACCGATAACTATAACACCATAAGCATCAGTACGTCCGTTATAAACGTTTGTTCCTATAATTGTAGAATCGTTTATACTAACCTTATTATTATTAGCTGTAGTTTGAGAACCGCTACCATTAGAAATATCTATAGCAGCCCAACCATTAATTGTTGAACCAGTAACATTTACAGTATTTTCTTCTCCATAAACCCATATAGCATATTTTGCAACTACGGTACTATTTGTTACATTAACTGTTGAACCATTAGCAGTTTTTTCAAGCCAAATGCCATCAGAATTATTTGCACTAAATGTTCCGTTGTAACCAGCATATAATACCTTAGCATTATTTACAGTTAATGTAGATGTTGCTTTTACATCAATTATGGTTCCAGCATCTTTTATTGTTAAAGAATCAAGAGTAACTTCAATACCTTCAGCATTTAAAATAACAGAACCATTAACGATAGTACCATCAACACTTGTACCTTTTAATACAATATCTTTTTCAATTGTAATATCAGTATTATATGAACCATCAGCTAATATAATAGTATCCCCTGCATCAGCATCCGCTAAAGCTTGAGTTAAAGTACTTACATCAGTTACATTAATTTCCTTAGCAGATACGTTTGCTATGAAGCCAAACATAAACACTACAAATAAACCTAAAGCCAAATTTACTTTCCTCATATTCTACTCCTTTCTATTTTAATATTACAACATTAAATATAAAAAGTCAATTGATTGCTCATCAATTGACAAAATAATACATAATATTTTATAACTTAACACGCATCATAGCTTTATATATTTTTTTTATATTTTCATTTTTATCATGATTCATATCTAAAAAATTAATATGAAGCTGATAACCACTATCCAAACTAAATAGTATTTCTACCTTCCCCGGTTTAAAATTAATAGCACTAGTAGAAATTGATACATAAGGTATAATATGAATTTTTTTATAATATAAAGCTAGTGTATCTCTATCAAATAAAATCATTTTTCTATCTGTAAAGACTACATAATCTTTACTATTTTTATATCCCATTAATATCTTTTCTTCTTTTTCGACATATTCTTTTGCATAATCCGGTAAATCAAAAGGATTAGTTTCGTCTTTAAAATCAAAATATTTAGTTAATTCTTTAAACTTTATATATGCCATAAAAATACTCCTTACTACTTATTATTTATTACATAAAAAGTATAGCATATTTTGTAAATAAAAAAAAGAGCAATTAAGTTTACTCTTTAATCATCATAACCAGTGCGGTATTCTAAAGTTTCTTCTCGGAACTTAAACACTTTTAAATTTCTAAAGTGCTTCCCAGCCCTTATTTTATAAGACTTTTTATTGTCAAATTTCACTTTAAAAAAATGCGTACATTCAAGTACATCT
>CALVVJ010000095.1 GCA_944363835.1 uncultured Bacilli bacterium
AAATTAGTCAAGCTTTTAAAATTTCTTTGGGGACTGAAGATTTAATGGATGCTTGTGATGTTTTGTTTAATTTGCCATATTTAGTTCAAAGAAAATTTATCGTTTATTTAATTGAACTTAGAAATGTTGAAAGAGAAAAAGAGAAGGAAAAAGAGTTAATTAGAGATAAAGCGGCTTAAAAAGCTGTTTTTCTTTGTCAAATTTTGCCAATTTTAGGGATTTTTGCCATAAATTAAGACTTTTGTATTATAATATTATTTGAAGGAGTTTACATTATGTTTAAGAAAAAGAGTAAGATTGATACTGATGGATTAAATGAAATAATATATTTAAGTAAGAATATATTGAAATTATTATTTATTGTTTTAATTATCAGTATTGCTTTGGTAGCAATAATATTATTTCGCGAAATTGGAGTATTTCGTTTTATTGGTAATGTTTTGAGTGTTATATCACCACTTTTTATCGGTTTTGTTGTGGCGTGGTTATTTGCTCCGTTGGTAGATAAAATGACTAAAAAGGGAATGTCGAGGATTATTGCTTCAATTATTGTTTATGTCATATTTATTGCTTTTTTGGTAGTATTTTTCCGAATATTTATTCCAATTATTTATAATGAATTAAATGAGCTTATTTCGACACTGCCAGGGATTATGACAGATATTACAGATTTTATCAATAATGTGTTTGCCAAAATTGAAGTTGAAGGTGTCGATATCAATGGAATAAAGGATAGTATATTAGAGGGAATTACCGCATATGGGAATAATATTTCTAGTAGTATTCCAGAAACTGTTGTAGGTATTATGGGTAGTTTATTTAGTGGTTTAGGTACAATTTTCTTTGGTCTAATTATTGGGCTTTATATGTTATTTGATTTTGATAATGTAACTAATTTACTTTTAAAACTTATTCCTAAAAGACATCAAATGGAAACAGCAGAGTTATTAGAAAATATCGGTAGAGAAGTAAGAAAGAGTGTCAATGGAACGTTACTTGTAGCTTGTATGGTCTTTGTTTGTGATACAATTGGTTTTTCAATTATCGGGTTAAAGTCGGCGTTACTATTTGGATTGTTTTGTGGTATAACCGATTTAATTCCTTACATTGGGCCATATATTGGAACAGCGGTGGCAGCAGTAGTAGCATTTACACAAAGCCCATTGATTGGAGTGGGAGTATTAATTATTGCGATAATTGTCCAATTGGTTGAAAGTTATATTTTACAACCAGTAGTAATGAGTAGAGCTACAAAACTTCATCCAGTAACTATTATTTGTGGTTTATTAATATTCGGACATTTCTTTGGTATTGTGGGAATGATTTTGGCAGTACCTATCATGTCTATATTTAAAGTTATTTGGAAATTTATTATGAAAAAATTAGAAATATTTCAAGAAAAAAGAGTAGAAGTAGTTGAAGAATAAAAATTAGTGTGGTATATTAATTAAGTAATCGCTTGAGGAAAGATTTTAAATAAGATTTCTTTTTAAGAGAATTAGTGGTTGGTGAGAACTAATAAAGAAATTATTTAATGCTGCTTTCTTAGATTAATCGTTAATCGCGTTAAGATAATTAAGTAAATTAAAGGATGGTACCGTCGTAAGACTCCTTGGTGGCCATCCTTTTTATTTTTTAAGGAGGAAAAATGAAAATATTTGTTGTCGGGGGTAAAAGTGGTTCAGGTAAAGGTGAAGTGGCCAAGTTTATTAATGAGTTTTATATTTATAAGTTAAAAAAGTGTGTTATTACTGAATATAGTAAGTATTTAAAAGAATTCGCGAAAGAACTTACAGATTGGGATGGCATAAGCATGAATAAACCAAGAGATTTCTTACAAGAGTTTGGTTCTAAGATTAGAGCGTATGATAAATATTTCTTTACTAAAAGAATGATTGAAGATATCAATATTTATGCTTTAGCGGGAATCGATGTCGTAATTATTGCTGATGCTAGAATGCCAGAAGAATATGAAGAAATGAAAGAAAACTTCGATGAAGTTTATAGTTTATTAGTGGTTAACCAATTTGCGAAGAGTAAGCTTACTGTTGCTCAACAATCACACATAACAGAAACAGCTTTGGAAAATTATAACGAAATAGATTATACATTTGCTAATGATGAATTAAAAGAGTTAAAAGCAAAAGTGTTTAAGTATTTGGAGGGAATAGAAAATGAAAAAACTAACTAGTAAAGAATTAAGGGATTTTTATCTTAAATTTTTTGAGAGTCATAACCATGTGATTATTCCATCGGCATCAATTGTGCCGGAGAATGATCCAACAGTTTTATTTACAACTGCGGGGATGCATCCATTAGTTCCATATTTACTTGGAGAAAAGCATCCAGCCGGTAAGAGACTTTGTGATGTCCAAAAATGTATTAGAACAAGTGATATCGATGAAGTGGGAGATAATTCGCATTTGACATTTTTTGAAATGTTAGGAAATTGGTCTTTGGGAGATTATTTTAAAGAAGATGCTATAAAAATGAGTTATGAATTTTTGACTAGTCCGGATTATTTAAATATCCCTAAAGAAAAACTTTATTTTACTTGTTTTGCTGGTGATGAAACAGCACCAAAGGATGAGGTATCATATAATATTTGGAAGAGTTTAGGAGTAAGTGAAGATCATTTGTTTTATTTACCTAAAGAAAATAATTTCTGGATTTTAGGTAGTGGTATAGGTCCATGTGGTCCAGATACGGAAATGTTTTATGATACAGGTAAGCCAGCATGTGGTCCAGACTGTAGTCCAGCATGTGATTGTGGTAAGTATTTAGAAATATGGAATGATGTATTTATGGAATACTACCGGGATGAAGAAGGCAATTTAACTAAACTTGCTCAACAAAATGTCGATACTGGTATGGG
>CALVVJ010000096.1 GCA_944363835.1 uncultured Bacilli bacterium
AAAAGTTAAATTTTGTGTCTTTTTGGCATGTATATAATACCATAAAAATTTACTCTTGACAAATCTTAGAATGTCATCTATCTACCGTATTCGTTTCTACAAATACCTTATTTTGTATTGAATCATAATAAATTTTACTTCCATTCTCACATTTACTAAGTTCTTCATTAAAAATATATCCTTCTTTTCCCCAAACATCACCACCGCTCACTTGATATTCTCCACTATCAGCCTCAGTTTCATATAAAATTGCCATTGCCTCACTAGACGAAGTGCTATTTTTACTATTTTTTATAATTTCATGTTGTTCTTTTGGATACAGTAAAAAAGCACAAATTAAACAAGTGATGCTTCCAAATATTATCAACAATCTTTTCATCCGCTACACCTACCATAAAAATTATATATAACAGAAAAAAGTTAAGCCACGACACTTTATGTCTTATAATTGACATATAATGTCGTGGCTTTATTTTCTAAATTATGGAATTATATCTCTAGGCGGTAACTTATGATAAAAAAATATAGAATACTACATAATATTACTCAAGAAGAATTAGCAGAAAAATTAAATATAAGCCCTAGACAAGTCCAAAGAATTGAAAACGGAACTTCTAGACCAAGTTTAAAAACTTTAAAGTTAATTATTGAGATATTAGAAATATCTGATGAAGATATAATTAAATTAATTAAAGAACTATAAATATATATTATTTGATTTTATTTATCAAAGCATTTTTTACTTCTTCATCATTTATTTTAGTTATTGAAAAAGTTTTATAACCTATTATATTTATACTAGCTCCACTATGGTAAATTACGTTATCATCTAATATGAAATACCTGTCGTGAAAAGAATTGTCATATTTTGCTATTAAATTATTGTATTGTTGATTATATCTATTCTGTTAATAAATTATTTGGCTTAGTTATAATAGTTACCATAACAGATAATCTTTTAATAATATCAAGTGTTGTTGTATCCGCATGCCCATCGATTATCGCTAATTTATATTTAGCTTCTTTAAATATTTCTTGAATTTTAGAATAAGCATCATATATTTAGCCATCAAAGTATATTTCATTTACTTTTTGATTATCTTCAAATCTTGCTAATGTATCTTCAATAATATCAATTTTTTTGATTTTTCATAATTAATTCATGATCTTCTAGAACTAAATTATTTATATTTTTTGACACTAACAAATTACTAGATATATATTTACGCATTGCAACAAAAGCATCCATTATTTTAATGCTTATTTGTGTTGCGACTTTTGATTTTAATATTGTTGCGAGCATGGCAACGCCTTGTTCAGTAAAGGCCCTTATGCCATACCTTCGGCCACCATGCTTTTTCAAACTTGAGGTCGAAATTTTCGACCTCAAGTTTGAAACCACATTATCATTTAGAATAAAACTAAAACGTTCAAGAAATTTATCCAAATTATTTTTAATAGCTTAATTAATTCTTTTAGTTTCTACTTGATAAAGTTTAGCCAAATCGCTATCAAGCATTACTTATACCCCTCGAACTTCATAAATTAAATTCTCAATATTTACTTCTTCTTTTACTAAATTATTCATACCAATCTTCCCTTACTAGTATGCAAATTAAATAAATTGCAATAAAAAACTGCTTAGGAAATCCCTAAACAATTTAATTATTTTTCAATTTTTATACCTAGTTCTTTTAATTGAGCATCATCCACAACATTTGGGCATTCACTCATCAAGTCACTTGCTGATGCTGTCTTAGGGAATGCTATAACATCTCTTATATTATCAGTTCCAGTTAAAAGCATTGTAAGACGGTCTAAACCAAAAGCCAATCCTCCATGTGGTGGAGTTCCATATTTTAAAGCATCGACGAAAAAGCCAAATTTACTCTTTATTTGTTCTGGAGTAAGTTCCAATGCTTCAAACATCTTTTCTTGTACTGCCTCATTATGAATACGAATTGAACCTCCACCCGCTTCATAACCATTAATAACTATATCATAAGCCTTAGAATAGCAATGGGCTTTATCAGTTAGAAGTTTATCAATATCTTCATCTTTCGGCGCCGTAAATGGGTGATGAGTTGCCATAAATCTATTTTCTTCTTCACTCCATTCAAATGAAGGAAAATCTACCACCCAAAGTAATTTGTAATCGCTTGGATCAATTAGATTTAAATCTCGTCCTAGCTTACATCTTAATGCTCCTAAAGCAGTTTTAGTAACATTATATTTATCACTAATAATAAATACTATATCTCCTTTTTCTAAAGATAAACCAGCAACTAAATTTTTCTTTTCTGCATCACTCATAAGTTTAACAATAGAACCAGTAAGTTCATCTTCCACTTTTAAGTATGCAAGCCCAGATGCTTTATAAGTTTTAACATATTCTGTAAGTTTATCAATTTCTTTTCTCGAATAATTACCAGCAGCATTATGAGCCACAATCGCATTAATTACTCCACCACTTTCTATATTACTTTTGAAAAATCCTATTTCTGTACTCTTAAAAATATCAGTTATATCTTCTATTTCCATGCCAAATCTTAAATCTGGTTTATCAGAACCATACTTTTCTATAGCCTCATCATATTTCATCTTCATAAGTGGTAATTTAATATCTATACCTTTAATTTCTTTAAATACATGGGCAACTAATCTTTCTGCTAAATCCATAACATCATTTTCTTCCACAAAACTCATTTCAATATCAATTTGCGTAAACTCTGGTTGACGATCTGCTCTTAAGTCTTCATCACGAAAACACT
>CALVVJ010000097.1 GCA_944363835.1 uncultured Bacilli bacterium
CAAATGGATGATTTGACTATAAATCTAATAGGAAATAATACTATAGATGTACGCAATGCTGGAAATGATAGTGGTTTAACAGCTAAACTTAATTATGGAATAAATGTAAAAGATTTAACTATAACTGGTGATGGAAGCTTAGAAGTTCAAAGTATTGATTATGGTGTTTATGCTAGCGATTTAGTAATAGAAAATGGAACAAGTTCATTTATTGTTGAACAAGGGGATGCTAGCAGTTACGGTGTTTATGCTAAAAATATAACTGTAAATGGTGGAAATATTACTGGTGAAGGACATATAAATAGCGAAAAATCTGCTGGTATAATGGTTAGCGATACTTTAACTGTAAAAAGTGGAACAGTTTTAGGAAAGAATACTAGTGATAAATTTTCTTATAGTAAAAAAAAAAAAAACATCACAGTAATTGATGGAACTGTATTAGGCGATGGTTCTCGTGGTGTATATACTGAAAATGGTGGAGTAATTACTATGAAAAATGGTAAAATACTTGCTACCGGAAATGGAATAGGGCGAGTGATGCTAAATCTGGATTTAGGGCTGATACTTTAAAAATAGATGGTGGAACTATAAGTGGTCTTATGACAGATCAAGAGAATGGATTTGGAACTTGGATAAATAATCTAGAAATGAATGGTGGAACGATAGAAGGAACAAGCGCGGCAAATAAAGGAGTAGGTATTGCCTTTCAAAAACTAAATATGACTGCTGGTAAATTGGTTGGAAATGGAAAAGTAGCAGCAATACAATTACGTGCAGATGAGAAAATTAATGATATTAATTCGGTATTTCAAATACCAGAAGGGTATTTGTCGGATGAATATGAATTTCAGACTTATGATGTAGAATTTTCATCAGGTATTAGAACTAGAGGTGCTTTTGTTCTAGTAGGAGAAAAACTTAATATAAATGATGAAAAAGTTCCTACTAATGCAATTAAGAAAATTACTCTTGAAGCACAAACTACGCATATTCATACTTGGAACAAAGAATGGAAAACAGATAATAACAAACATTGGCACGAATGTGAATGTGGTGCAAAATCTGATGAGGCAGAACATACTCACAAAGTAATAAATGCTAAAGAGGCAACAACTAAAGAAGAAGGATATACAGGAGATACAATATGTGGAATATGTGGACACGAAATTTCTAAAGGTAAAGTTATACCAATTGTTAAAGAAGAACAAAAGCCACAAGAAGAAATAAAAAATCCACAAACAAGTGATAATATTTTCAAATATGGAATGATATTTGTAACAGCATTTATAGGTTTAGTTGGATCAATATTTGTATCTAAAAAGAAATTAGCAAAAAACAATTAAAACTCTAAACTAGCATTTCATATGAATGCTAATTTTAAATTTATGGGGTATAAAAATGAAAAAGCATAATGATTTAAAAAAACAGAAGAAACTAAAATTTAATATAAATAAGTTAATTTTAAATTTTATAATACCTATATTTATAATATTAATGGTCTTTTCTTTAATAAAGATATGTACTTGGTATAGGGAAAATAAAGCAAGTAAACAGGTGTTGCAAGAAATTTCAAATTCAATAGAAGTTTTTGAAGATGAAGATGTTGAACAGAATAAAGAAGAAAAATATAAAATTAATTTTGAAGAATTAAAAAATATAAATAATGAAGTTGTTGCTTGGTTAAAAGTAAATAATACAAAAATAGAGTATCCTGTTGTAAAAGCAAAAAACAATGATTATTATTTAAAATATAGTTTTGATAAAACTTATAATGAAGCAGGTTGGATTTTTGCAGATTACAAAAATAAATTTAATGGAGAAGATAAAAATATTGTTATTTATGGACATAATCGCAAAGATGGGAGTATGTTTGGCAGTTTGAAAGATACATTAAATGAAATATGGTTTAATGATGATGACAATAGAAATATCGTGTTTATTACAGAACAAGAAGTATCAACATATAGAGTGTTTTCAATATATCAAATAAAAAAAGAAGATTATTATATTAAAACAGATTTTAAAGACAATGAATTTAAAAAATTTATAGAAACACTAAAGAAAAGAAGTATAAAAGAATTTGATGAGGAAATCTCAGAAAGTAGTCATATATTAACATTATCTACTTGTGGAAATAATAATAAATATAGAACTGTATTACATGCAGTAAAAGTAGGAGAAGAAATTTAAAGGAGGAGTAATTTATGAATAAAGAATTAGTTAATAAGATAATGACTAAAAAAAATATAATTATTGCTAGTGTTGTTCTTGTGTTTATTGCGGCTATTATTATTGTATTTGCAGTTATAAATAGCAATGATAATGCAAGTAATCCTAATAAAAAAGAGGTAAATAAATTAGAAAAAATGGGTTTAAAAGTTAAAGAAAATGAAGTGAAATCTTTAAACTTAGTTGATTATGAAAATAATGAACTTACTATGAAAATACCCGAAGGTTATAAAGTTGAAACAACGGGAACAGGAATGTTTTATGTACTTAAAGTATATGATCCTAATGAAGAAAGAAACCAAATATTTACTATTTTAAAAGCACAGCCATTTTTAAAAAGCAATGAAGCCAAGAATTTATGGAAAAATTATAGTAGTTTATATGGCGCTAATTCACCATATAGAGGATTCTCTGATGCAATTGTAATGAATAATCCAACTGTCGAAGAATTCTTTATTAAATTTCCAGAGTATGTTAAGTATGGTAAATCATTGGAGCCATTATATGCAACGTTTAATTT
>CALVVJ010000098.1 GCA_944363835.1 uncultured Bacilli bacterium
TTAAGAAATGAGATTCAAGTTATCAATACCGTTTTATCAGTTGATCAAGCTAATTCCCCTGAAATTACGGCGTTATTTGGTTCATCATTATGTCTTGGAATTAGTAATATTCCGTTTGATGGTCCTGTTGCTGGAGTAATTGTAGGTCGGGTTGATGGCAAGTTTGTTATTAATCCTACTGCTGAACAAGCAGAAATTAGTGATTTAAATTTGACTGTTGCGGGTACTCGCGATGCTATTTGTATGGTTGAGGCTGGAGCTAAAGAATTAAGTGAAGAAGTTATGCTTGATGCTTTGATGTTTGCTCATGAAAATATTAAAGTATTGTGTGAGTTTGAACAAAAGATAATTGATGAAGTTGGAGTTGCAAAAATCGAACTAGAAAAAGCCGAAATTGATCCAGAATTAGAAAATGCCGTTAAAGAATATGCTACTAGTGATATGCTTGCTGCTATTCAAATTAAAGATAAGTTAGAAAAGTATGCTAAAATTGATGAAGTAAAAGAAAATACTGTAGAACATTTCAAAGAAGTGTATGCAGAAGATGAAGAAATTGACAAAAAAATAGCACAAGTAAATAAAGTATTAGTAAGTATTGAAGCAGGAGAAGTAAGAAGATTAATTACTGATGAACATATTCGTCCAGATGGTAGAGCGATGGATGAAATAAGACCACTTTATGCTGGTGTTGATTTACTTGCACGTACTCATGGTTCTGCTTTATTTAGTAGGGGTGAAACCCAAGTGCTTGCAACCACTACTCTTGGTGCTATTGGAGAACATCAAATTCTTGATGGTCTTGGAATAGAAGATTCTAAAAGATTTATGTTACACTACAATTTTCCCCAATTTTCTGTTGGTGAAGTAGGGAGATATGGTTCTCCTGGTAGAAGAGAAATTGGTCATGGTGCTCTAGGTGAACGTGCCCTTGCCCAAGTTATTCCTAGTGAAGAAGAATTTCCTTATACAATAAGAGTTGTATCCGAAGTACTAGAAAGTAATGGTTCATCTAGTCAAGCAACAATTTGTTCTGGCTGCTTAAGTCTAATGGCAGCAGGTGTACCAATTAAGGCTCCAGTTGCAGGTATTGCAATGGGACTTATCACTAGCCCAGATGGTTCAAAATATACAATTCTTACCGATATTCAAGGCCTTGAAGATCATATGGGAGATATGGACTTTAAAGTTGCGGGAACACGTGAAGGTATTACAGCTTTACAAATGGATATCAAAATTAAAGGAGTAACAAAAGAAATTCTTAGTGAAGCCCTTGCTCAAGCTAAGAAAGCCCGTTTAGAAATACTTGATGTCATGCATGATGCAATAGAGGAACCACGCAAGGAAGTTAGTAAGTATGCACCAAAGATTGAAACATTTAATATTGATCCTGAAAAGATTAAGGATGTTATTGGTCGTGGTGGAGATATGATTACTAAAATTATTCTTGAAGCATCAAATGTAAAGACTGTAAATGATAAAGATGCTGTTAAAGTTGATCTTGAAGATGATGGTAGAGTAATTATATATCATACTGATAAAGATATCATTGCTAAGACTCGTAAGATGATTGAAGATGTTGTAAGAGTCGTTGAAGAAGGAAAAGTTTATACTGGTAAAGTAGTAAAAGTTGAAGACTTTGGAGTATTTGTAGAACTTTGGCCAGGTTGCGAAGGTTTAGTACATGTTTCGCAACTTGATCATAAACGTGTAGAAAAACCAAGTGATGTTGTTGCTGTTGGAGACGAAATAATGGTTAAATCTTTAGGCTATGATAATCGAGGAAGACTTAACTTATCACGCAAAGAATGTTTACCAAAACCCGAAAAGAAAGAAAAAAGAGAAAAGAAGGGAGAAAAGGATGACAAGAGAACTCAAGATTAATGGAATCTATCGTCATTTTAAAGGAAAGCTTTATAAAGTATTATTAGTTGCTAATGATTCAGAAACTAATAATGATTTAGTACAAAGGAAAGTAGTTGTTTATCAAGCATTGTATGGAGAACAACTAATTTGGGTAAGAGATTATGATATGTTTTTATCAGAAGTCGATCATGAAAAGTATCCTAGTGTTAAACAACAATATCGTTTTCAAGAATTAACTAGAGAAGAAGCCTTAAAAGAAATGGTATCTACTTTAGAAAATGAATATCCGGATATGTCAATTGATGCTAGAAATGCAGAGGCTTATAAAAGGTTAGGCTTTGATGAAAACGAACGTATGCTAACGAGAAAAAAATAGATAGGTGGTTAATTTATTTAATCATCTTTTTTAATTCTTTAATAAACATAGATTTACCAAATATGGGAACCATTATATAAATTTTATTTTTGGTTCTAGTTAAAGCAACATAAAACAATCTTCTTTCCTCAGCAAATAATATTTCTTTGTCACTAGGATGTAATTCCTCTAATAACTTATTATTTTTAATTTGGTTAGGAAAGCCATATATTTTATTGGTCATATTGATAAGTATTACATTTTCGGCTTCTAGTCCCTTGGCGGAGTGAACTGTTAAATAATTGATATTTTCTTTATTACTAAATTCTAAAATATCTTTATTGTTACGTCCTAAAACTAAAACATCGGAATTAATATTACTTACTTTTTGATATAATTTTTTAAAACTTTTGTGAGGATTTATATAATAAATAAATTCTATTGGTT
>CALVVJ010000099.1 GCA_944363835.1 uncultured Bacilli bacterium
AAACTGGAGTTCCCTCGGCAGGAAACTGGAGTTCCCTCGGCAGGAAACTGGAGTTCCCTCGGCAGGAAACTGGAGTTCCCTCGGCAGGAAACTGGAGTTCCCTCGGCAGGAAACTGGAGTTCCCTCGGCAGGAAACTGGAGTTCCCTCGGCAGGAAACTGGAGTTCCCTCGGCAGGAAACTGGAGTTTCTTGCTAAGGGAACCTTTTTTATTTGACTAACTTCAACTCGTTAATCAGGCGCGGGCATTTACCCCACTTATCGATGATGTAAAGCACATAGCGGATGTCGACGCTGATGGTACGTTGCAAATCGGGTTCGAATGCGATGTCCCCGCTCATGGCCTCCCAGTTGCCGTCGAATGCCAGACCAATCAGGCGGGCATGCTTGTCGAACACTGGACTGCCCGAGTTGCCGCCCGTGATGTCGTTGTTCGAGAGGAAGCAAAGTTGCAAATTGCCGTCTTTACCTGCATATTGTCCGAAATCTTTGCTTTTGATTAAGTCCAAGATCTCCGGTTGTACCCAAAACTCATCGCTTTCGGGGTTTTCTTTTTCGAAAATGCCTTGCTGTGTCGTATAATAGGTGTACCATGCGGCATCATAGGGGCGGTAACCGCCTATCGAGCCGTAGCTCATCCGCATCGTGAAGTTGGCGTCCGAAGGGAGCATCTTCTCCGGATACATCTCTTTCAGGCCGGCAAAGTAGAGCCGTTCGCCTTCCGCGATTTCATAAAACGAATCGCCGGCCAGTTGTTGCAGCTCGAAGATGGAGAGCAAGACCGAAAGGCTTAATTCGGCCGCCGGATCTTTCTTCAGTTTTTTGTATTTCTTCGGGTTGCGCACCATTTCGGCAATGTTGTCGTACGACAGGAGGGAGGTTTTCCGGAACAGGTCGGCTGCATACCGGTCGTAATCCCCTTTGTATTTCTTGTCAATCTTTTGGTAGATGTCGGGCAGGTAATCTGCCGGAACCCGCTCTTTGACCACCTTCATCATGGCAGCCAGCACTTTTTGGTCGAGTGTGGCGTCATAATCTTTGAAGAATCCTTTTATCCGATCTTCCAAAAAGATGTTGATTTCTTCTTCACTGGAGCCTTTGATGTCGACGCTCTGCACCATGCGGGCCAGGTTGACGATTTCGGCGCCGTTTACAAAGGCTTCACCCAAATAGGTGGAGATGCGTTTGTATTCGCTGGAAGAGGTGTAGCCTTTTTCCAGCAGATTCAGTACTTCTCCATATTTTTCTTTCCGTTTGGCATCTTGGGAAACCCAGTTGGCGAAAGCGGCCTCTTCTTCTTGTTTGCGTTCGATGATGTTCAGGTTGGCCAGCCCTTTGTTCATCCCGATGGAGTTTTTCCAATAATTGGAGCTTCCGGCGTATTTGGAAGCATATTTGATGCGTACTTCATCGCTTTTCGACATCGCCTCTTTCCAAATTGCCTGCTTGATGCCTCGCACTTCGATGCGTGGTTTATTGCTGTCTTCGATACGTTGCTTGACGCCCCACGAACACAAGTAACGGTCTGTGCTGCCCGGGAAACCAATGGTCATTGCATAATCCTTCTCTTCATATCCTTGTAACGAAACTTCAGCGACGTATTTGGGTTTATAGGGTTTGTTGTCTTCGCTGTAAGCGGCCGGTTTGTTGTTTGCGTCAGCATATACGCGGAAGACGGAGAAGTCACCCGTGTGGCGCGGCCACATCCAGTTGTCCGTATCGCCGCCAAACTTGCCGACAGAGCTGGGCGGAGCAAAGACCATCCGGATGTCGTTGAATACGTCATAGACAATCAGGTAATATTTGTTGTTGCTGTAAAACGGAACGACGTCGGCTGCTTGGAATTCTGTGTTCCCGACGGAATCGGCAAGCACCTGCCCGATGGAGTCGGCTGCTGCCAACCGTAGATATTCTTCCTCGATGTCATTGATTTGTGAGTTGATGCGGTCACTCACGTCAAGGGTTTCGCGCAGATAGCGAACCGTTAATCCCGGCACAGGTAATTCTTCTTCTTTGCTTTGGGAAACGAAGCCGTCTTTCAGGTAATCGTGCCCGACGCTACTTAGTTGTTGGATGGATGAAAAACCGCAATGGTGGTTTGTGAAAATCAATCCCTCGTCAGAAACCGTAATTCCTGTACATCCACCTCCAAAAATAACAACGGCATTGGCAATACAGGGGTCTGCCTCGCTATACAACTGTTCGTACGACGGAACAAACCCCAATTCTTTCATTCTTGCCAGATTCTGTTTGTTTAACTCTTTCAGTACCCACATGCCTTCGTCGGCAAACAATTGGCCCGAAGCAACGAGAAGCAGTACAATTGCCCACAACTTCTTCATACAATTCATTCTTCTTTGTTATGTGATTTATAAATACTTTTATTCAAAGGGCACAAATGTACATAAAAAATCTGTTGCATTTTCATACTTTACAACTCAATTGTTTGTTTCTCACCAGCCGTCAAAGAAAATTTTTTCAAACGTTTCTCCTGATTACCTACGCTTAATTGGTCGAGTTTCAAGGAGCCGTGTAATACTTCCAATGTCACTTCATCTTCTGCAACCGTATACATTCCCCACGCATATCCGTTACTCCAGAAGTAACGTCCCGGACGGTCTGTGAAATGCATCTTGTGGTCGATGCCTGAGTATTGGAAATCGCTTAAGGCAAGCACCGCCGCCCAGCTTGCCATCGAACGGGCGTAATGATGTCCGCATTCCGG